>JAGSPQ010000046.1 GCA_018262385.1 Myxococcaceae bacterium
CGAGGCGGCTGCTCGGCTTCTCGGGGATCGCCCAGATCGGCTACGTGCTGATCGCGATCTGCGCCCGCACCGAAGAGGGCGTGGCGATGGCGCTGTTCTTCATCGCCACCTACGTCTTCACCAACCTCGGCGCGTTCCTCGTCGTCCACGCCGCCGCCGAGAGCAGCGGCGGCCACGCGATCACCAGGCTCGCCGGGCTGTCGCGGCGCTCGCCCTGGCTGGGCGCGGCGCTGCTCGTCTTCCTGCTGTCGCTGGCCGGGATCCCGTTCGTGGTCGGCTTCTGGGCCAAGCTGTTCGTCTTCCTCGCCGCCTGGCGCGCGGGCCTGAGCTGGCTGGTCGCCACCGGCGTGGTCCTGGCGGTGATCGGCCTCTTCTATTACCTCGGCGTGGCGCGCTCGACCTTCATGGCCGAGGGCGAGTCGCAGGCGCCGGTGCGGGCCGGGCTGCCGCTCAAGGCGGCGATCGCGGTGTGCCTCGCCGCGGTGGTGGGACTGGGGCTGTGGCCTGGGCCCCTGGTGGAGGAAGCGGCGCGGGCCGCGAGCGCATTCCTGCAGGGCCACTGACGAAGGAGGAAGTGCGATGGAGCTCGAGAACAGCAAGATCCGGCGAATCATCCTCGCCGAGCACGACGTGCTGCGGGGCGCGCTGCGGACGATCGAAGCGGGGCTCGGGAAGGTCGCCGAGGGTGACGTGCCGGCCCAGATCACCGCCCGCAGCCAGCTGAAGCAGCTGCTGGCCACCTTCCTCAAGCACATCGAGCACGAAGAGCGGATCTTGCGGCCGGTGCTCAAGGACATCGACGCCTGGGGCCCCGAGCGGATCGCCGCGATGGACAGCGAGCACAAAGAGCAGCGGGCGCGGGTGGAGTACCTCTCGGGGCCGCTGGGCGAGGCGGCGCCGACGAAGTGGGTCGAAGAGGTGCGGCAGTTCATCGGCCACCTGCGCGAGGACATGGCCACCGAGGAGCAAGACTGCCTCGACCCGAGGCTGTTGCGGGACGACGTGATAGTGATCGACGGCTTCACCGGCTGAGTTGGGGCACCCTGCGCCGGACCCACCCGGTGGAGTCCCAACTTCTCGATGCCGACCAGCAAGCGCCGCTTCCCCCGCTACCCGGCCAACCTGCGGCTGCGGCTCCACCTGCCGACCGGCGAGCTGGAGACCACCACTGAGGAAGTCTCGCTCGAGGGCTTCAGCGCGCCCTGCGCTCCTCCGCCCGACGTCGGCACCCGGTTCGGCTTCGCCCTCCACCTCCCCGACGAGCGGGTGGTCTCGGGCGAGGTGATCGTGGCGTGGAGCACCGCCGACGGGGTGGCCGGGTTCGAGACCGAGTTCTCCCCCACCCACCAGCCCGAGTGGGCGGCCTTCGTCGAGCAGGAAGCGGCCAGCGGCGGCCTGTGGCGGATGATCGGCCGCTACGCGGTCAACCAGGGGCAGGAGAAGGAAGCCGCCCGCTCGGTGCTCGAGAAGGGCCCGCTGGGAATTCTGTTCAAGCGCCTGGGCGCCTCCCCGGCGGAGGCCGAGGGGGCCCCGGTGGTCACCCGGCTGCACATGGTGGGCGAGAACGGCGAGGCCTGGCGGATCGCCTTCGAGAAGCACCCCGGGATCCCGGTCGACGGGTGCGAGCTGTTCAAGAGCCCGCCGGAGTTCCTCGAGCTGGCGCGCGCCGCGGTGCTCCGGGTGCTGCCGCAGGACGTGTACCTGAAGCGATCGCCGCAGGCGAAGATCGCCCCCGCGCGGGTGGTCGAGCTGAAGAAGGGGGGCTTTGCGGTGGTGGCCCTCCACCCGACCGCGGCCCCGAGCCTGGTCGGGCTGCACGGCGCCGAGCTGGTGGCGATCGAGATCGACGGCCAGAGCGTCTTCCCCACCTTCGACGCCGCCGATCTCGATCGGATCGCCCTCGACAACTTCCGCCGCGACCCCGCGCCCGCTGCCGCCGCCGCCGAGCCCCAGGCCGCCAGCGCGCCGCTGCAGACCGAACGGTTCGCCAGCTCGTACGCCCACCGCGAGCTGGCCACCGGGGAGCTGGCGAAGAGCACCCACCAGGATCTGCGCGACGCGATGGCGAGCGCCCGCCGGGTGCAGACCCGCAGCTACGGCAGCCGCACCATCCGCCTCTTCCCCGAGCTGTGGCTCGAGGTCCTCCGCCCCCAGGCCTGGGCCGGGCCGGTGCGCGGGTTCGCGATGGAGGACGGGCTCAACCTCTGCGCGTTCGTGCTGGTCGGGCAGGACGCCCCCCGGGTGGTGGCGCTCGAGCCGACGGACGTGATCTCGATCATCCGCGGCGACGCGCAGAGCTGAATCAGGGGACGATCACCTTGAGGTGAATCGCCCGCTTCACCAGCTCGCCCCGGGTGTGGATCCCCAGCTTGCCCATCAGGGTCGCCCGGTGCCGGTTGACGGTGTGGACCGAGATGTTGAGCAGCCGGCCGATCTCCCTGGCGACCTGCCCCTCGGCGGTGAGCTTGAGCACCTCCCGCTCGCGATCGGTGAGCATCGCCAGCTCGCTCGCTTCGCCGTTCTCGTGGGGGTTGATCGCCGCCTCGACCACCATCTGGGCGAGGGAAGGATCGATGCTGGTGCGCCCCTCGAGCACCGCCTGGATCCCCGCCACCAGCTCGCCCGCCATCGCCCGCTTGGCGAGGTAGCCCTTGGCCCCCAGCTTCAGCGCCCGCATCACGTAGGCGCGATCGGTGTGCTGCGAGATGATGATCACCTTGAGCTGGGGGTCGATGTTCTTCAGCTCGGCGAGGACCTCGAGCCCACCCAGCCCCGGCATCGAGATGTCGAGCAGCAGCAGATCGGGCTTCAGCTCGCGGCACAGCTGCAGCGCCTCCTCGCCCGAGGCGGCGCCTCCCACCACCTGCACGTGCGGCATCTTCGCTTCGATCAGCCCGCGGATGCCTTCGCGGACCAGGGTGTGATCGTCGGCCAACAAGACTTTGATCATGGCGGGGGTCCTGGCGGGGTGCTCGGGCGGGGCTTTCTGGGGCGGTAGGGTACCGAGACTTCGACCCGTAACCCACCCAGCTTCGAGGGCGACAGGCGAAAGGTACCGTCCAGCAACGTGACCCGCTCGCGCATCCCGAGCAGGCCGAACCGCGGGCGGTCGCTGAAGGCCTTCTCCGACGGCTGCTGCATCCCCCGCCCGTCGTCCTCCAGGCTGCCGAGGATCTGGCCGTCGACCACGTCGATCCGCGCCGAGACGTGGTTGGCGTGGGCGTGCCGGACCACGTTCGAGGCCGCCTCGAGGAACACCCGGTAGACCGCGTCCTCGATCTCCGGCTCGGCGCGAATCTCGTCCTCCGGCGCCTCGAACTCGAAGTCGATGCCCTCGCTGGCGAGCACGTTCTCGCCCAGGTCGCGCACCGCGTCGACCAGCCCCAGGTCGTCGAGCAGCGCCGGGCGCAGCCGCTTCATGATCCGGTCGGTCGAGTCGATGATTCCGCGGACCCGTTCCTGCGCGGTGCGCACCGCCTGCTCCTGCTTCTGGGGGTCGCCGCCGATCGGCACCGTCTCCAGCAGCAGCGCCAGCGCCGCCAGCGACTGCGCGGTGTCGTCGTGAATGTCGCGGGCGATCCGCTTGCGCTCCTCGGCTTCGGCTTCGAACAGGTGCCCGAGGATCCCCTTCTTCTGGCGGTACTCGTGCCACAGCTTGTTCGACAGCAGGCTGCGGTCGACCACCCCCTGCATGTGCAGCGTGATCAGCACCGAGATCGGCTTGAGGTGGGGCACCGCCTGGGGATCGCGGGTGCCGACCCAGACGTCGCCGTGCAGCAGGTCGAGCGCCCGCAGGTCGGTTCGGTAGAAGGTGACGATCTCCTTGAACGGCGTCACGTCCACCCCCTCGTCGGCCAGTTCCTGGGTGGTGAACCGGCTGCGCTCGCGCCCCAGCTGGCGCAAGGTGGCCTCGATCGCGCCGATGTCGAGGTCCTCCGAGCCGACCACCAGCGGCGGATCGCCGATCGCCCCACCCTCGATCGAGACGATCAGCGCCGAGGCGACCTCGACGTTGCGAAACCCGTGCACCGCCGGGGCGAGCGCGCGGCGCAGGCTCTCCCGCAGCTCGCTGGGAGGCGCGTCGCCCGGCGCGGGGGCCAGCGCCTCGCGGCCCTTGTCCTCGGGCTGGCCGAGGATCGTCTCGAACGACTGGGCCAGCCGCTCCATCTCGTCGCGCGGGCCTTCGGGAGGCGGGCTGGCCGAGGTCGCCGCGCTCACCGCCGCCGCCGCGCTGGCCAGCTGCCGCAGCGGCCGGAGCACCTGCCGGTTGAGCAGCAGGTAGAAGCCGGTCAGCGCGCCGAGGATCAGGCACACCATCGCGATCGCGGTCGCCACCATCTCGGCGAAGATCTGCTGCACCGCCGACGAGTTCTCGCGCAGCAGCACGCTCCACGGGGTTCCGCTCACCGAGGCGAGGGTCGAGATCTCGTTCTCCCGGCGGGTCGGTTGGCCTCCTTCCCCCTCGTGGCACGAGTGGCACTGCTGCTGGGTGGTCTGCCCCTGGCGCACCCGATCGAGCAGGTAGGTGCCGTGAACCACCGACCGGTAGCGCTCGCCCGGCACGGTCGAGAACAGCGCGATCCCGGCGCCGTCGAGGATCTGCAGCCGCACGTCCTGATCCTTGAGGATGAAGCCGAAGTGGCTCAAGAACGCCATCTGGTCGAGGCGGATGTTCGCCACCACCGCCCGCCAGCCGTCTTTCTCCGGCAGCCGCGCGACCAGGCACACCCGCGGGAAGCCGTCGGTTCCCCGCCACATCGAGGTCACCGTCAGCGCCCCGGTCTGGCGGGCCAGGCGCAGCGCCGGCAGCAGGATCTGCCGCGGCGGCGAGCCCCCGGGCGACAGCTCGACGCCGGTTCCCCAGTCCCGCTGCGAGAAGACGGTGACCCCCCCCGGCTCGAACATGAAGGCCCGCCCGAGCTTGAGGTGCTCGAGCACCGCCTTCTCGTCGAGGTCCGCCGGCAGATCCGCCAGCAGCCCCATCAGCTCGCGGTGCTGATCCTCGAGCACCGCCGAGATGTGGCCGGCGACCCCGTTGGCCAGCCGCATGTCCGACTGGCGCGAGCGATCGAGCACCCGCTGCATCAGGACGATTTCTCCGAATACCGTGGCGGCGATCGTCATCGCGGCCACGACCGAGAAATACAGCAGGACCCGATGCAGGAACATGGCTCCTTCAGTGTCCGGACCAGATGACGCTCTTCTCGCTGTGGCAGCCTCCCTCGCAGGTCCCTCCGTTGTCCGACAGCTTGAAGGTGCCCGGCTTCTTGAAGTCGGGCTGTTGACGGATCCGGATCATCGCCCACTCGGCGTCGCTGCCGTGGGGCGCGTGACAGGAGAAGCACCAGTCGTCGCTCGCCTCCTCCAGCTTCAGGTGGCCCCGGTGCAGGTCGGCCTCCCCTTCGGAGAACGGCCCCGGAGGGCTCGGCTCGGTCTTGGCCGCCAGCAGCTTGGCCAGGTCTTCGTGGCAGGTCAGGCACATCGTGTTGGTGGGCCGGGCCGCGTTCTTGAACAGGTAGGCGGGCGACATCACCCGGTGGCACTTGTCGCACTCGCCCTTCTTGTACGGAGAGTGCCGCGACTCGTGCGCCTGCTTCTCGTGGCACTTCTCACACATCTGCGGAATCGCGCCGACCGCGAAGTGCACCTGGTTCTCGACCGCGTCGTGGCAGTCGAGGCACGGCTTGCGCTTGGCGGCGCTGGCGTGGCGCGCTCCGTGCGCGAACGACTGATCGGCGTCCGGGTGGCACTTGAGGCAGTTCTTCTCGTCCTTCGCGCTGAAGGTGGGGGTGCCGTCGGTCACCGTCTTGCCGTCGTGGCACTTGAAGCACTCGCCGACCTCGACGAACCGGGGGTCGAGGCTCGCCTTCTGCGCCTGCGCGGTGGCCTCGGCAGTTCCCGCGTCGGGCACGTCCTTCTTCTTCGGGTGGGCGAACGCCGCGGTGTGGCAGGTGATGCAGTCCATCCCCTTGTTCAGGTGCTGCCGGTGAGAGACGCCCAGGCCCAGCCGCTCCTCGACCCGCGCCAGCCCTTCATGGCACCGCCGGCAGTTGGCGTTGATGATCCCGAACTGGTGCGGCTCGGCCTTGATCCCCTCGATGGTGTTGGCGGTGAAGTGAACCCACAGCTGTTTCACTCCCGCCGTCTTCGCCTGCGCCCAGCCGAACGCCCCCGGCCTCGAGTGGCAGTCGGCGCAGGTGATGTTCTTGTGCCGCGACTCGCTCCACGAGCCGAAGTTGGTCCCCATCTCGTGGCAGGCGCCGCAGAAGTCCGACTGCTCGGTGCGGTGGTACACGTCCGCGCCCGCCGAGACGGTTCCCAGCGACAGGACGCACAGCACGGCCAGGTACGCCCACCAGAACCTCAGCCCGATCCGCCCCAGCACCCGCATCCGGGTGACCCGGGTCGGAGAGCGATCGAGCAGCTCGCGATCCCTCGGGTGGGCCAGCTTGCGGAGAATCGAGTTGAGCCTGGACATGATCTGGGTGCCCTCCGTTCCAACGTGGTCCTTCACCCCCCGTGGATTGTTCTGCTCTGCTTGAACCTCTTCCTCCTCGTAACCCGCTGCCTGCTTGATCGTCCTCAAGTGGGCAGGCCGTGTCCCGCGCCGACCCCCTTTCCGCCAAACGCCTTTGATAAGTTTCGCGAATGCCGTCTTCGGCGACGATTCTATCTACTAATCCAGCAAAGGCCATCGCCAAATGGCGCGCTCAGTCGTTGGCGGCGCGGCCCTTGGTCGCGTCCTTGGCGGGGGCGTTCGCCTGGGCCACCTCGTCCTTGACCGCTTCCTCGAGCCCTTCGGCGATCGGCCCCATCGGCTCCGGCTGGGCGTGGCGGGCAGCCCGCTCGTTGGCGCCCAGCTTGCCACCGAGGGCCACCGCTCCTTCGAATGCGACCAGCACGCCCATGAAGAGGAACAGGCCGAGGGCGATCAGCAGCGGCGCGAAGAACATCATGCTCATCACCACGTTCATCATCAGGTCCCAGTTCATCGTGTGCTCCTTGGTGTCGAGGCGCTTTCGCGTGCTCGGTGTCTGGTTGGCTACGAGGTGAGTATTCTCATTCGCCGCTGCTGCCGCGATTGCGTGGGCGAGCGCTTGTGGCGGCCAAACCCCACCATTGAAGGGTGGCCTCGGGACGCCAGCGGGCATGGTCCGTTCGTACCAGCGCAGAAGCTTGCGGCGGGCTCCCGGGGCGGCTGATACAACGCGACTGGAAATCCGCCCGACATGTCCACCTTCCGCAGCCAGGGAATTGGTCTACGGCTCGTGCTGCCGACGGCGATTTTGACCGCGGTGCTGGCGGCGACGGTGGTGGGGCTGCAGGTGCGGGCCTCGAACCGTCGGGCGGCCGAGAGCCTCGACAACTACGCCGAGCTGGTGGGCGGGGTGGTGCTGCAGGGCGTGTACGACGCGATGCTCGCCGACGATCGGCCGCGGCTGAAGAAGCAGCTCGCGCAGTTCTCCGCCTCCGAGCAGGTCGAGCGGATCAACATCGTCGACAAGGCCGGCCGGGTCACCTTCTCGAGCGATCGCAACTCGGTCGGCGAGGAGTTCAGCCGCGACAGCCCCAGCTGCACCGTCTGCCACGACAACAAGAAGCCGCCCCCCACCACCGCGCGCACCGTCCACTACCCGGGGGCGGACGGAAAGATGGTGTTCCGCTTCGTCCAGCCGATCGTGGCCGAGCAGGCGTGCCTCGAGTGCCACGAAGAGGCGGCGGTGGGGCAGAGCCTGGGGATCCTGATGACCGATCTCGACGAGGCGCGGCTGATCGGCCGGCAGCGGGAAGGCGCGCAGGCGCTCAGCTGGGCGGTGGCGGCGGCGTTTGCGCTGCTGCTCGGCTCGGTGGCGGTGATCGTGCGGGTGGTGGTCGTCGCCCGGCTGAGGAACGTGAAGCGGGCGGTCGAGTTCGTGCGCACCGGAGCGCTGGCGACTGCGCGAGACCAGCGCTCGATCGACGAGATCGACGAGCTCGAGCGGCTGGTGCAGTGCCTGGGCGAGGATCTCGAAGATCGCCACGCGCTCGATCGCGCCACCCGCGCCCTGGGCGAGGTGCTCGAGCGCTGCGCGGATCCGGTGCTGCTGACCGACCTTCAGCTGCGGGTGCTGGCGGCGAGCCCCACCGCGGCAGGCCAGCCGCTGCTGTTCAGCCCCGAGCCGATGCGCGCGCTGCTGCCGCAGGTGGAAGCGGACGGCTGGACCCTCGGCACCGAGGCAGGCTCGCCGCTGGTCGCCGCGGTGGAGGACGCCGCCCACCGGCCGCTGGCCTACGCCGGGGTGTGGGCCGCGCCCGAGGGCGAGCCGGGGAAGGCCGCCGCGGCAGTGAGAACCGACGTCGAGTGGCAGCTGTACACCGCGGCGCTGTTCTCGGCGATCGGCACCGAGCCGCGCCGCTGGCGGGGCGTCGCCCAGCTCGATCGCCGGCTGGCCTCGGGCAAGCGGGTGCTGGCCGAGCTCGCGGCGGCGGCGGCGAAGCTGAGGGCCGATCGCACCGAGGTCGACCTGCGCTCGATGATCCTGCTGTTGCTGTGGGACACCGGCCGGCAGGTGCCGCACGTCAGCTGGCACTCGCTGGTCGGCGAGCAGCACGTGGTGACCGGGGCCCGCTACCGGTTGCGGGCGCTGGTGCGGCGGCTGGCCGAGGCGGCGGCGGCGCAGACCGGCCCCGGCGGGCACGTGGTGCTCTTCACCCAGCTCAAGGCCGACAAGTCGAAGATCTACGTCGGCGCGTGGGCCCGCAGCGACGCGGCGCCGGTGCCGATCGACGGCGAGGGGAAGCTGCCGCTGTGCGCGCTGCTCGCCCGCGACCACGGCGGCGGCGTCGAGGTCAACCCGGGCTTCGACCTGAGCGAGCTGTGCGCGGCCCGCGGCTTCACCCTGCCCTGCGACCCCCGCGGAGTGCTGTTCATCGCCGAGCTGGCCGTCGATGGCCGCCAGCTGAAGCCTGCGGTTGGCGGGCCGAGGTAGGTCCGCGTGGGCATTGCGCGCGGCCGTTGCCAGCGCCGGAAGCGACCGGGATAATGCTTCCGCCGCGAGCACTTTTTTCCAGCGCCCGCCCAAGGGGACCTTCACCAGATGCTCTCACTTCGCCCGCTCTGCTTCGCCATCCTCTGCAGCAGCTGCACCGTGCAGCTCGTCGGCAGCGACGACACCATCACCATCGAAGGCAAGGTCGTCGCCCAGGGCTCGCCGGTGGCCGGCGCGACCGTCTCGGCGATCACCACCGTCTCCAACACCGTCACCACCAGCAGCACCGGCGAGTACCGGCTGCAGGTGAAGCCGGACAAGGATCGGGTGAAGGTCAACGTCGAGGCCAAGGGCTACGCGCCGACGATCGCGGTGGTGACGCGCCGGGCGGGGGTCTTCCACTACGACGTGCAGGTCGAGCTGATCGTGCCGACCCGCATGGAAATGCCGATGAGCAACGACGCCGGGATCCAGAAGATGACCGTCAGCGCGGGCGGGCAGGACGTCACCATCGAGGTGCCTCCCGGGGTGGTTCCGCCCGGAGCGACCCTCGAGGTCACCGCCTTCCCCGCCCAGAACGGCCCCGGCACGATGGAGACCACCGAGGGTGCCGACCAGCTGCTGCAGACCGGGGGGATGCTCTACGTGCGGGTGGTCGACAGCACCGGCAACGAGGTGAAGGCGCTCGGCGGCCAGGGGATCGGGATCAGCCCCGGCGGGATGACCGACATCGGCGAGGTCGGCCCCACCCAGGGCTACTCGCTCAACGAGGAAGCGGTCTGGACCCCG
>JAGSPQ010000628.1 GCA_018262385.1 Myxococcaceae bacterium
CCGCCGACGTTCCAGCCACCACCAATGCGACCGCTCATGATGCGCTCCTCACAGCCAGAAGACGGGACGGTTGGGACTCTTGCCGAGCTCGCTGGCCCGTTCTTCCTTCGAGAGCTTGGTCGGCTCTTCGGTCAGGCCGGCCTTCATCAGCCGTTCCTTCAGCACCTCGACCGTCTGCGAGACGTCCTTGCGGAACACCTCGCGCGCCGCCTCGACGGCCACCCGGTCGGCCTTCAGCTCGTCGACGTTCGCCGGCGCCGGAGTCGCCGCCAGCCGCTTGTCGATCTCCTCGATCGCCTCTTCGAACCCGTCCGACGACGCGGAGTCCCACTCGGCCTCGACGTGCAGCGGGCCACGCCCAATCCGGCCCACCTCGTCGTCGATGTCGGTCGGAGGGTTGTCCGCCTTGCGCGCCGCCGGGTCATACACGCTGTAGCGATCGGCCGAGATGATGAAGCACTCGCCCGAGGGCATGTACTTGCCGTACTTCTGCAGCAGGGTGCCGGAGTCGGTGAGGAACTTCACCTGCTCCTCGAGCTTGGCGGCGAACCGGGTCATCGTGTCTGGCACCGCGGTGCCGGCGGCTTTGAGCTTCTCGATCTCGGCCTGCACGCTGGTGAGGCGCGACTTCACCTCGCCCACCCCGTCCAGCTGCAGGTGGGTGCGGCGGCGCTTCTGCAGCACGATGTACTTCGCCTCGAGCTGCAGGTTCCCGTCGGGGGGCAGCGAGCCCTTGTCGGCGGCGAGCTTGTAGAGCTTCTGCGAGACGACCAGCGGCTGGCCGCTGGTGTCCTTGCCGTTGACCAGCTGGCTCTTGGCCGACTCTTCGGAGACCGAGGTGCCTTCCCAGCGCTTCTCGAACTTGTGCACCGCGCTGCGGTCGGCGCCGACCACCCGGCCTTCCTTCGCCTGCACCAGCACCCGGTTGACGGTGAACGGCGGATCGTCGTCGAAGCGGACCCGGGCGCGCACCGAGGCGCCGGCCTTGGTCAGCGAGCCGTTGCGGTCGTCGTAGTAGGTCTCGCGGAACATCTCGCTGCCGTCCTGGAACTTGACCGTGCCGTCGGGGTTGGCGGTGCGGCCGACCTCGAGGTGCAGCGGCAGGGCGAACTTCTCGACCAGCGCCAGCGCTTCGGGGTCGTCGAACTTCGGCTGGGTCAGCTTGGCGAACGGCGCCGGCCCGGTGTTCTCGCGAAACGCCCGCGAGGCGCCGTTGCCGATCTTGAAGTCCGCCCACGACTCCTGCTCGGTGCGATCGCGATCCCAGCTCGAGCCGGTGGAGCCGGCGAGGATGTCCTTGGTGATGGTCGGCACGCCCGCGGCGACCGCCTCGACCAGGTTCCCCGCCGCGCCGGTCAGGTTGACCTTCGCGTCCTTCGCCAGCTTGCCCGCGTAGTCCCCATCGAGCGCATCGAGCGACAGCTGCTTCGACAGCTCGGAGGTGGGGCGCAGGTCGAGCTCGACGTCCACGTCGTCGGCCGCCGCGGCGTCGTCGATCACGTTGAGGAAGTCGCCGAAGGTGATTCCGAACTTCTCGGCGAACTTCGCCGACTGCTCCTTGGTGGCGCAGTGGTCGGTGAGGAACGCCTTCCACTCGTCGGGGGTGGTGAGCTTCACCGGCTGCCCGCCGCTCTCGAGGGTGACGGTCAGCTTCTGGGCGGCCAGCTTCTCGGTGGCCTTCTGCAGAAAGCTGCCCGCCTGGCCCGCGCCGTCGAACACCTGCACCGACGCGTCGCCCACTTGAAACTGTCTGCCGCGATCAATCCGGATGGTCATGGTCGGTTCCTTTTTTCGGTCACATCCAGAAGACGGGGCGCTCTTTTCCGGCGGCGAGGTCGGCGGCCCGTTCTTCCTTCGACTTCTTGGTCGGCTCTTCCTTCAGGTCGAGCGCGAGCAGGTTCTTCTTGATCACGTTCACCGTCGCCTCGACGTCCTTGCGGAAGGTGCCGCGGAAGCCTTCGATCTGCTTCTTGTCGGCCTCGAGCGCGGCCTTGGCGACCGGGGTGGTCGCGGTGGCGAGCTTCTTGTCGATCTCCTCGATCGCCTTCTCGAACGGATCCGACGAGGCGGTGTCCCACTCGGCCTCGACGTGGAGCGGGCCCTTGCCGATCCGGCCGACCTCATCGCCGGTGTCGGTCGGCGGCTTTCCCTTCCGGGCGGTCGCGTCGTAGACCGAGTACTGGTCGGCCGAGACGATGAAGCACTCGCCCGACGGCATGTACTGGTTGTACTTGCGCAGCGCAGTGGCGGCGTCGGTGAGGAACTTCACCTGCTCGTCGAGCTTCTTCGCGAACGCCTCCATCGCGGGAGGGATCGGCTTGTTGGCGGCCTTCAGCGCGTCCATCTCGGTCTGGATCCCGGCGCGGCGAGAGGTCACCTCGCCCACCCCGTCGAGCTGCAGGTGGGTGCGGCGGCGCTTCTGCAGCACGGTGTACTTCTCTTCCAGCGCCATGTTCCCGTCGGTCGGCAGGGTGCCCTTGTCGCTCGCCAGCTTGTAGAGCTTCTGCGAGACGGCCAGGGTGCCGCCGCCGGTCTCCTTGCCGGTGACCAGCTGCTCCTTCGCCGCGTTCTCGTCGGTGTAGTTGCCTTCCCACCGCTTCTCGAACTTGTGGACCTCGGAGTTCCCGCCGTCGGTGAGGGCCCGGCCTTCCTTCGCCTGCACCAGCACCCGGTTGACGCTGAACGGCTCCTTGTTGTCGAAGCGGACCCGGGCGCGCACCGAGGCGCCGGCCTTGTCGAGCGACCCGTTCTTGTCGTCGAAGTAGGTGTCGCGGAACATCTCGTAGCCGTCCTGGAACTTGATGCTCCCGTCCGGGTTGGTGCCCTTGGTCTCGAGGTGGAGCGGGAGCGCGAACTCGTTGATCAGCTCCATCGCCTTCGGATCATCCCACTTCGGGTTGGTCATCTTCGCGTACGGCGCCGGGCCGGTGTTCGCCTTGAACTTGTCCGCCGCGCCGTCGCCGGTCTTGAAGTCCGCCCAGTTCTCCATCTCGGTGCGGTCGCGCGACCAGTCGGCCTGCACCGGGTTGGCGAGGATCTCTTTGCCGATGGTGTTGACCCCGACCGCCTGGGCGGTGCCGGTCGCTCCGGCGGCGCCGGTGAGGTTGACGGTGGCGTCCTTCGCCAGCTTCTTGCCGTAGTCGCCGTCGACCTTGTCGAGCGAGAGCGCCTTGCCGAGGGTGCTGGTCGGGCGCAGGTCGAGGGTCAGGCCCTTGTCGTCGCTGGCGGCGGCGTCATCGACCGCATTGATGAAGTCCCCGAAGGTGATCCCCGCCTTCTTCACGAACGCCTCGGTCTGCTCCTTCGTCGCGCAGTTCTTGTCCATGAAGGCCTTCCAGTCGGCCTCGGTGGTGAGGGTGATCTTCTTGTTGTAGGGGCCGCGCACCACGACCGAGATGCTCTGCGCGATCAGCTTGTCCGAGGCCTGCTTCAGGTAGGTGCCGGCCTTGCCCTTGTCGTCGAGGATCTGCACCGAGGCATCGCCCACCGCAAACTGCCGCCCGCGCTGAATCTTGATCGTCATTGTCGTCCGCCCCTTGGATCACAAACTGTCTGGCCACATTGTCTGCTGATGTCCTACATCGTTGCTTTCTATCTTTTTACTGAGCCGTTACGGTCACTTCCGTGGTCGCGCCGAGCCCACTGAGCAGCGCGCGGTACCAGCCGAGGGTCTGCGCCGTCCGGTCGCCGAGCGTTTTGCAACCCCAGATTACACTCAAGGTGCGGGT
>JAGSPQ010000629.1 GCA_018262385.1 Myxococcaceae bacterium
GGTCTGGCGGCTGGTCCGCTCGGTGAAGCCCTTGATGTCGGTGAAGACGATCGCGAGGTTGGCTGTCTTCATTTCGGGTCAGCGCTCGAAGTCGAAGTCGATGCCGGCGCCCGCGCCAGCATAGATGCCGCGGACGAGGCTGCCATCGGTTTGCGGGAAGAACACCGTGCCACCGGATCCGATCACGTAGAAGGAAGCAACGATTCGCGCCCGCAGCTCACCGGTCACCGCGTGGCGCGGCACCTGGCCCAGGCCGGTGCCGGTGTAGCGCGCGCCGGCAACCAGCCGGTGGTCGAGCAGCTCGAGCGAGAACAGGCCGTCGACGTCGGCGCGGCCCCAGCTGAAATACTCCAGCGCGGCGTCGAGCGAGACGGTGGTGCGGTGGGCCAGGTGCAGCTCGCCGGCGACGCTGAACCCATCGGGCAGCTGCTCGGCCGCGCGCGCAGGTTGCGAGAAGCCGGTGCCGGAGAAGCGGGCCAGCTCGTAGCCGGGGCCGAGGAAGCCCGGGCGAAAGCCGGACTGTTGCTTGCGCAGCTCGACCCTGCCGCCGATCGAGAAGCCGCGCGGCAGCGTCAGGTCGGCCGCGAGCCCGGCGAGCAGGCCGACGTCCGCAGTGGGATCGAGCAAATCGGCGGTGCGGCCGCCGGCTCCCGCCAGCACCATCAGCCGCAGGGCGCTGCTGCGGTAGAAGACCGCGTCGAGGTCGAGCTGGAGCAGCGTCACCGGCGCGGCGGCCGAGCCGGCGCGACCCGCATCGTGCGCGGCCGAGACGGCGAGATGGAAGCGATCGAAGGCGCCCTCGCTGCTGCCGAAGATCCGCCCGAAGTCGGCCACCGCCTCGCCAGCGAAGATCCGCGCGCCGAAGAGGTCGCTGGCGAAGAGCTCGCCGCGAAACGCCTTGTAGCCGGCGCCGACCGTGGCGGCCGCGGGGTGGTAGTCCGGGTTGTCCTGGTTCGAGTAGCGCCACAGCAGGTGGCCCAGACCCAGGGTCCGCTTGCGCACCGCGCCCGCCTCGAGCCAGAAGAAGCCGGCGGGGTTGCCGACGCGCAGCGCGTGGAGGATCTGCCCGAAGTCCGACGGCTCGTCCCAGTCGGCGCGGCGAAGGACTCCGCCGAAGTCGGTCGAGCGCTGCTCGGGGGGATTGTCGACCAGCCGCATCCGCAGCTCGGCGCCCAGCTCGAGCGCGAAGTCCTCGCCCAGGTCGAGCCCGAGCACCGGCCGCAGGTCGAGCAGCGCGTCCTGCGTTCCTCCCGGGAAGCCGGAAGGAAACGAGGTGAGGCCGACCTCGGCCGCGCCGCGCAGCTTGAGCTGCGTGCGGCTCGAAGGCGCGCCGTCGCTGGGAGCGGCCTCGACCGGCCAGGGCGTGGGCTGAATCGGTGCTCCGGCGTCCGCCGCCGGATCCGCCGAGAGCACGAGGGTGAGCAGGACGAGGGGAACCGGCATCGGGCCGGCGGACTCTAGTCCCGCCCGGCGACGCGGCTACTTCGGTTGGCTGAGCACCAGCCAGAGATCTCCGCCCTGCCACTCGCCCGCCTGCTGGTAGAGCGAGCCGTCGCGGCCGAGCTTCGAGGTGGTCTCTCCCTTCGGGACCTTGAGCTTGATCGTCGCCACTCCCTGCTCGAGGGTGACCAGCGACATCTCGGCGCTGGTGCCGTTGGGCAGCGGCAGCCCGGCCGGCTTCTTCTCCAGCAGGACCTTCTGGGTCGAGACCCGCCGGAGTGCGCCGTACCTCTTCCCCTGCGCCAGCGCGGCCTGCATCGCCTCGAGGCCCGGGTCGACCACCCCCGCCTTCACCTGGGCGTGGACCACCTCGGCCTTCACCGCCACCTTCGCGTCGTCCGCCAGGGCCGCGGTCGAGACCACCAGCGCCAGCAGCGCGAGCCTCACAGGTCGCCCGCCTTCTGCGAAGCGTCGTGGGCCGGCTCGAGATCCAGCTCTTCCCGGCGGACCTCGTCGGTCTTCTTCGCGGTGCCGTCCTCGACCATCCAGATGATCGCGTCGCCCTTCTCGGTCTCCATCACCACCGGGCGGACCCTGGCGCCGGTGTCGATCGACACGCTCTGCACCTCGACCCGGGCGTTGGCGTAACCCTCGGCGTCCTGGCCGGACAGCTTGACCACCGCGCCGGCCATCAGCGCCAGCGCGCAGGCCATCGCGCCGACGGTGATCAGGGTGTTGCGCTGGTAGGTGAACATCTCCGAGACCGACAGCTTCAGCCGCTCGAACAGCGGCAGCTTCTGGGGCGTCACCCGCGCCATCACCTGGTTGGCGAACTCGCTGAAGTCCTGCTCGTCGGCCAGCATCTCGAACGACAGCCGGGTCAGCCCCGAGGCGGCGCGGAAGTCGGCGACCTGGGCCGCGCTCTCCTTGTCGGCGGCGATGTGGCGCTCGACCGCCTGGCGCTCTTCGGGCGTCAGCTCGCCGTCGACGTAGGGCGACAGCAGCGGCTCAAAAGTCTTTCGGGCGGGATTCTTCATGAGGGCCTTCTTTGCCAAACCGTTACCTGGTCCCGACGCGGAATTTCAATGGCTTATTCAGTGCCAACCCCGGACTTCGACTCATCCAACTCAAGGTATTCGTTGAGGATTTTCTGAACTTTCAGCCGGGCGTGGAAAAGGCGCGACATCACCGTGCCCTTGGGGATTCCCAACGTGCGCGAGAGATCCTCGTAGCTCATCCCTTCGATCTCGCGCAGCAGCAGGATTGCCCGGTGCTTCTCGGGCACCTCGGCCAGCGCCGCCTGGATCTTCTCGGCGAGCTCTTTGCGGAGCATCGATTTCTGCGGGTTGGTGCCCAGCCGGGTGCCGAGCGCGCCGATGTTCGCCTCGGTGGTGTCGCTGGCGATCGTCTCGTCGAACTCGAGGTGCTCGCCCTTCGAGCTGCCCCGCTTGCGCATCACGTCGATGCTGATGTTGACGGTGATCCGGTAGATCCACGTGTAGAAGCTCGAGTCGCCCTTGAAGTGATCGAGGTACTTGTAGACCTTGATGAACGCTTCCTGGGCGACGTCGCGGGCTTCTTCCTTGTCCTTCAGCATGCCGAGCGCGACCGAATAGACCTTTCGCTGGTAGCGCTCGACGAGGGCCTTGAAGGCCCGTTGATCACCCGTTCTTACGCGCTGTACGAGGGTGAGATCATCCGTGGCCAAGGCGCGCGGACCTTAACTGCTGAGGCCTACCACTGCCACGGCGATGTATTTGTAATGCCGGGGGCGCCCGGCGAGACTCCGCGCCGTTTTGCGACTGCGCGCTCTGATTTTCCTCGCGGGGGTGTCCGCCTGCTCGTCGACCTCGCTCGGGGGCCTGAAGGTCAGCGTGCGGTTCCTCGACACCGACGCCCGCTGCGCGAAGGTCTTCGTCACCGGCTCCAACGGCGGGGTGCGCAGCAGCCAGGCGCTTCCCCGCACCCAGCGCGACCGGGTGGTGGGCCTCGCCCAGGACGAGTCCACCGGCGGGACGGTCGACGTTCAGGCCAGGGGCTACCTCTCCCTCGACTGCGCCGACCCGCCGATCGACTTCAGCCAGATCGAGCGCCGCACCTTCTACCCGGGCGACGTCTCCTCGCCCGCGCTGCTGGTGCTCAAGGGCGGAGTGACCCCCGACGCCGGCACCCCGGACGGCGGGCCGGCGGTGGATGCGGGCTTCGATGCGGGGATGTTCGATGGCGGCGGGGGCGGAACCGACGGCGGCCCCGAGCAGTGCGGCAACGCGATCGACGACGACCGGGAC
>JAGSPQ010000630.1 GCA_018262385.1 Myxococcaceae bacterium
ACGGCTTGAGCAGCGCCTGAATCTCGTCGGCGTCCTCGGTCCAGAAGTTCCAGCCCTTGTAGAGCTTCTGCAGCGGCGAGTGCGACAGCACCACCACCGGGGTCGCCTTGTCGACCTTGTCGAGGTCGGCCTTCAGCCAGGCGCGCTGCTTCTCGCCGACCATGAAGGGCGAGCCGTTGGGGTTGTCGAGGCCGGCCATCTCGTTCATCCGCTGCTCGGCGGTCGGCCAGCGCTTGAAGGTCCAGTCGTCGTAGGTGAGCACGCTGTTGAGGACGACGAAGTGCACGCCCTTGTGGTCGAAGCTGTAGTGCTGCGGGCCGAACAGCTTCGACCAGTACTCGCCGAGGTCGAGGTAGTAGTCGTGCTCGCCCATCACGTAGTGGGTCTTGTGCTTGAGCTTCGACATCATCTCCGCGCCGTGGTCGAGCTCGGCCTTGTTGCCCAGCTGGGCGAGGTCGCCGCCGAAGATCACGAAGTCGGGCTTCGGATCGAGCAGGTTGGTCTCGGCCACCGCGCGAATCAGGCCGCGGTCCCAGTTGCGAACGAACTGGGCGCCCTTGATCTGCTGGATGTGGGCGTCCGAGATGTACGCGAAGGTGAAGTTCTCGGCCGGCGCGGCCTGGGCGATCTTCACGAACGTCATCGGCAGCGTGGCGGCGCCTGCCACCACCCCGGCGCTCTTCAGCAGCTGCCGGCGGCTCAGCTTCAAGGGGCTCATGGCTTCACCTCTCCTTTCTTGCCGGCTTTGCCGGCCTTCGCGAGCTCGGGGCTGGTGAGCGCGTCCATGAACGCCACCAGGTCGTCGAGCTCCTTGTCGGTCAGCTCGAGGGGAAGAATTCCGCCGCTGAGGAAGTCGTTCACCTTCGCGCCCTTCTTGGTGACGCCCCCGTTGTTGTAGTGAACCATCACCTCGCGCAGCGTCTTCAGGCTGCCGTCGTGCATGTAGGGCGCGGTCAGGGCCGCGTTGCGAAGGGTCGGAGTCTTGAAGCTGCCGATGTCGTCGAAGGTGCGGGTGACCACCAGGCGGCCGAGCTCCGAGGTGCGCTTGTCGCTCAGCACCTTCACGTCCACCTCGGCGAGGGTGGCCCGGGTCTTGAGGAACTCGGTCGCCAGCGCAGGAGCGTCGGCCTGGATCTCGGTGATCCCGATCCCGACGTTGTGGAAGCGGTGGTCGGTGAACAGCGCGGTGGTCTGCTCGATTACGTGGCAGGAGACGCAGCGGCCCTTGCCGATGAACAGCGCCAGGCCCCGCTGCTGGGCGGCGTTGAGCGCTTTCTCCTCACCGGAGAAGTAGAAGCGATCGAAGGGCGAGTTGCCGGCGATCTGGGTCCGCTCGAAGGAGGCGATCGCCTGGGTGACCTCCTTCATCGTGATCGCGTCGCCCTTCTTTCCGAAGACCTGCTCGAAGGCGGGCTGGTACTCGGGGTCGGTTCTCACCAGCGCGAGGATCGGCTGGTGGTCCTTGAGCCCCATCTCCACCGGGTTGACGAACGGGTGCAGCGCCTGGTCTTCGAGGGAGGGCGAGCGGCCGTCCCAGAACTGGGCGGTGAAGTAGGCCGCGTTCACCACCGTCGGCGCGTTGCGGGTCCCGGTGAGATCGTTGATCCCCTTCGAGGTCTTCAGCGGCCCGTCGGTGAAGGCCTTCTCCGTCACGTGACAGTTGGCGCAGGCGATCTTGCCGGTGCTGCTGAAGCGCTTGTCTTCGAACAGCTTCTTCCCGAGGGCGATCTTCTCGGGCGTCTGCGGATTGTCGGCGGGCACCGGCACCGGGGGGAGGCCGAGCGGAGGGGGAGGCAGCGCCGGCTCGGCGGCGAGCGCCGATGCGCCGAGCGCCGCCAGCACCACGAGGTGAGTCCAGGTTGTCGTCTTCATGTCGAGCCCCTCGAGCCGGCAGCGGGTTTCGTCCCAGCGCGCCAAGCAAGAAGCCGACCGTTTCTCCACGGGGGAAGACCGCGCGCCCCCGTGTAAAACGTGCGCGGGCAGAGGAGCGGCGCCCGCCTCGTCGCGCAAATCTGGCGTGCCTGGCTGAAGCCGTCTCAGCTCGGGCTGGAGGCGACCTCGAGCGAC
This sequence comes from Myxococcaceae bacterium, assembly GCA_018262385.1. GTDB lineage: Bacteria > Myxococcota > Myxococcia > Myxococcales > Myxococcaceae > JAGSPQ01. The sequence continues at coordinate 2,068 of JAGSPQ010000630.1, forward strand.
GCCTCCTGCCAGCGGCGCAGGCACCCGCGCATCCGGCGGACGTGGCTGCCTTCCCAATACAGGCGCCCGCAGGCGGGGCACTCCCACAGCTCACCCGCGAGCTGCCGGGACTCGCGTGGGACCCGCTCCAGCGCCCCCGCCGGCGCCCGTCTCAGCCGGGCGTTGCACAGCAGGCACCGGGTGAAGCTGTGCGCGAGCCAGTCGATCGGCACCTGCCGGCTCAGCTCGGCGGCGGCGCTCGCCACTCCGGTCGAGCTCAGCACCAGCACGTGGCCCGGGGCGCGCGCGTGCAAGGCCAGCTCGCGGTCGCCGGTGACGAGCAGCCGGTGCTCGCGCCGGGCCTGGGCCAGCAGCGCGCGATCCTCGGCCCCGTCGGCGGCGATCAGGGTGTCGTAGCCGGCTGCGCGCAGGTAGCGCCCGAGGCGAACGAACATCCGGTCGCAGAGGAAGCGCGGCATCGGCATGGGGATGGACTAATGCCGCACCGGGGCCGGCACCGTTCAGGATTCAGTGGGGGCGGGGCCCACGTGCGTGCTACCGCACGCACCGGACCCGGGCAGTGTTCGTCAGCAACAAGGCGGGTGTGCTGCCGTTCGCGAAGTTCACCAGCCAGGCGTTGGCGGCCGGCGCACCCGGATCGACGCCCTGGGTTGACGACCAGAATCCGGCCGCCGGTGCCGCAGGGAACGCGGTCAAGTCAATCGCCGGGTTGGAAGCGCGGATGTCCACCACGGTCTGGAGTTCCTTGATCGTGGGCAGTCGCCAGACTGCTCCTCCGAGACTGAGGTTCTGACAGTAGGTGGTGGCGTTGGCCCAGGTGTACTGCGTGGCCGAAATGTTGCGCTGCCAGGTCAGGCCGGTGACCGTGTCGAACACTGTGTCCGTGGTGATTGTGTACCGTCCTGGCGGGGCACTCGCCTCCGCAGTGAGCGCCAGACCCAGCACCAGGCCCGCCAACCACGGCAAAGACACCTTCAGCTTGTCTTGTTTGTTCATCGCACTCCTCTCGTTTCCCAGTTGGCCGATCGCTTGAGGTGTCGAATTGTCTTCACCGCACACACCGCACCAAACACTGTTGGGTCGAAATGTTGTTCACGGAGTTGCCCGTACCGAAATCAACCTGCCACGCGTTGGCCGGATTGCTGGCTGCGGCCGAGGCCGACCAATACGGAATCGAAAACGGCACAACGGAGAAAACCGTCGTGTCGAGAGTCGGCGCGTACTTGCCGTAGTTGATGAGCGATTGGAGTTCGATGAGGGTGGGCAGGCGCCAATCGGAGAACCCGGCCAGAGCAAGGCCGCTGCAGTAGGTCTTTGCGTTTGCCCAGGTCCCGGTGCCCACAACGGTCTTCTGCCAGGTGAGGCCCGTCACCGTGTCTGTCACCGTGTCGGTGGTTGTCGTGTACGCGGCAGCCGCCGGAGCGGCTGCAGGTGCCGGCCACTGGCTCCACTCGTAGTCGACGACGCCACCGCCCGCGCCGCCGCCGACCCCACCGCCCGCGCCGCCGCCGACCCCACCGCCCGCGCCGCCGCCGACGCCACCGCCCGCGCCGCCGCCGCCCGCGCCGCCGCCGACCCCACCGCCCGTGCCGCCGCCGACCCCGCCGCCGCCGACACCGCCGCCCGCGCCGCCGCCCGCGCCGCCGCCCGCG
>JAGSPQ010000631.1 GCA_018262385.1 Myxococcaceae bacterium
CCGTACTGGCAGGGATTGGTCTGGCGATCGCAGCGGGTGGCAGGGTTGCACTGGCAGCCGGCCCCCCCCAACGCCGCAACGACCACCAGGAAGAGGCTGCTTCGAAACGTCATCTCGAGCGGAGTCATCATCGTCAGAACCTGCAGCTCACCCCGGCCATCGCTCCGCCTTCGACCGGCGCGATCGAGACCGACGCGCTCGAATCGCCGGACAGCAGGATCAGCGCGAGCGACGCCGCCGCGGCGACGCCGGCCCCGACGTAGAGCCCGGTCGCGATCGAAGAGTTCCGGTCGATCGCGCTCGCCGTCAGCACATCGCCCGGCAGCACCGAGCCGTGCGAGTCGACCCGCCCCTTCAGCGCTGCGCCCGTCGAGTACGCCGACACCGCAAACCCGGTCGCCACGGCGCCGGTCGCGACCGCCGCCCCGCCCACCACGAACCCGAGCAACCGGGCGGCGGAGCTGCCTCCCGCCGTCGCCGCGACCGCGGGCGCCTCGACCGTCGGGACTGGAGCGTCCACCACCACCGCAACGGGCTCCAGCTTCGGAGCGCTCGCCACGGCCGTTGGCGCCTCCGGCAGCGAGCCCAGGTCGAGCTGGGAGAACAGCTGTCTGAACGCCGCCTGCACCTGCGGAGCCCGCGCAGAGAACAGGTCCTTGGGGATCGTCAGCCCCTCGACCGCTTTCACCACCGCCCCGTTCGACGCGACCACCCGGGCGCCGAGCACGAAGCTCGGCCCGTCCAACATCAACGTGGTCCACAGCGCGTAGGCGGCGCCCGTCTCACGGCACAGCAGCGCCAGGCACCCGGCGGCCTCGGCGGCACACTCCCCGTTCGGCTGCCGCGCGAGCGTCTCGGTGACGGCACCGCGAGAGACCATCCCGATCGGCTGGCGCGCCGCCTCGCCGATGAAGTCGGTGCGCGACTGCTCGACTCCCCGCGCATCGCCGCCCATCACCACCAACGGGTGAACCGCCACCCGGGGAGCGGCCGACGCCGGGAGCGCACCGACGAACGCGAGGCAGACGACCAACCCCAAACGCATGCGCACTGTTTACTCCAGAACCAGCACCTTCCACGGCTGACGGAAGTCAGTGGTCGTACTTCCGGGTCCACGCCTGTCCCAGCAGGTGCAGCAGCCCCTGCCGCCATCCCCCGGTTGCGGCCTCACCTGGGTCACTCGCCGGCCTTCCCTTCGATCTTCCTCACCTTGCGCGGTCCGAACTCAGATCCGAAGGTCGTTCGCTTCGGCTTGCTGTCGAGAGACGAGCTCCGCGGTGCGTTCGAGCCGCTCGTTGACCAGCCGCATCACCATCGGCTTGACCTCCGCATGGCTCAGCACCTGCTCGCGAAACACCTCGGCGGGCAGCCAGAGCACCACGACCGGGCCGGCGGCCTCGACCGTCGCCGAAGCGGGCCGGTTGAGCACCACCGAGATCTCTCCGAACGAATCGCCCTCGCGCAGGTTGGGGTAGCGCACCTTGCCGCGCGCCTCGTCGCGGTGAAACACCTGACAGGAGCCGCGCAGCAGCAAGAATACCGACTCGCCGGGCTGGCCTTCTTCGATGATCGCGTCGCCACTCGGGTACATCCGCGGCTGGAACTGCACGGCCACCGACTGCTTCTGCTCTTCACTGAGCGGGTGCAGCAGCGGGCTCGAGCGCAGCAGGTTGGCCAGCAACCGATCTCGGTAGAAGCGCTCAATCGCCTCGCCGACCTTCGGGTGCAGCGAAGTCAGCTTCTCGAGCGCGGCGCGGGCGAACTCCAGAACGATCACCGGCCCGTCGGCCACCACCGTCGCCAGGCGAGGGGAGTCCGACAGAAGCGCCATCTCACCGAAGAAGTCGCCTTCATTCATCTGGGCGACGCGCCGGGCCGGCTGGCCGTCAATCGTGCGCACCACGCTCACTTTGCCTTCGGCGATCGCGTACATCGCGTGGCCGGCGTCGCCTTCGACCACGATCGCTTCGCCGTCGTAGAACGCGCGCGGCTCGATCACGTTGAGCACGTGTACGAACTCGTCCCGGCTCAAGTCCGAGAACAGCGGGATCACGGGCAGGGTGACCGCAGGCTTCGGAGCCTCGACCTCGATCGGAATCTCCTCGAGCTCGATTGGGATGTCGATCTCGATCTCTGGCTGCGCGACCACGGGCTCCTTGCCGAGCAGCGCGCCCACCTCGAGAGGATCGGGAGCCCTCGCCCCGGCCAACGGCACCCGCTTCGTCACCTGCGGCGCCTCCGAGGGGCGTCGTCCGGCGTAGAGCTTTGCCAGCGACTGCTGGGTGCCCACGTGCTTCGGATCCAGCGTGAGGATCACCTTGCACAGCGCGGAGGCCTTGAAGAACTGCCCGAGATCCGCGTAGCGACCGACGACCTGGGCGTACTCGGCGATCGCCTCCGGCTTCTTTCCCAACTTGGCGAAGATCTCGGCCACCTTCTGGCGAGCGCCGAGATCCGAGGGCACCGAGGCGACGACCTTCTGAAACTCGGCCAGCGCCGCTGGGAGCTTGCCCCGCGCCAACAGCTGCGTCCCTTTGTCTTTGTGAGCTCGAACCGCGTCTGACATCAGAGTGCTCCGTCTACCGCGCGGCGCTCAGCGCGCGAACGCGCTCGGCCAGGTTGAGGGTGAACAGTCGGTAGACGCAGAGGGCCGCGGTGGCGTTGTTGTACAGGTAGTCCGAAAACGCGCTTCGCGAGATGAACAGCGCCTTGACTGCGGAGCGCGCCGTGACCCGCGCCGACGTCGGCTCGTCGCGCAGCAGCGAGATCTCACCCACGTAGGCGCCTGCGCCCATCGTGTTGAGCAGGCGCGAGCTGGCGTCCGGCCCGCCGTACACCTCGACCATTCCGTCCACGATCACGAACAGCCCCGGGCCGGGGATGCCGATCTGAATCAGGTTCTCGCCCGGGCCGAAGGTCGCCTCCGAGCAGATCCGGTAGAGCGCCTTCATGTCGCCAAAGCTCAGCTCGGCGAACATCGGCAGCGCCTTCAAGAATCCGTAGCCATCGGGGGCAGCGCTCTTGGGCGCGGTGAGCAGGGGTGGGGCGGCCGCCACGGGCTGAGCGCTGAGCCCGGCGATCTTCTCGCGCACCTTCATCGCGGTCGCCGCGTTACCGCAGAGGTCGAGCACCTGGGCCAGTTGCGCGAGCAGCCCGGCGTCCTGCTTGTCCTTCGGAAGACGCCGCGAGGTGTCGAGCAGCAGCTGCACCGCCTTATGGGGATGGCCGTACTGCACCATCAGCTCGGCGAAGCGGCGCGGGCACGCCACGCCTCCCTGGCTGTGCTGGATCGCGGATCGAAGCACCTCCACCTCCGCGTGGGCGTTGCCCAGCGCGCGAAAGATGATCGCCGCCTCATCGAACCGCTTCTGCCGGGCCAGGCACTCGGCGAGCGCCTCCTTCGAGCCGGCAGTGCGGTACAGGTCGATCGCCTCGTTCGCCCTGCCCCCGCGCTCCAGACACGCGGCGCCCTTCAGCAGCTCTCCGCCTCGCTGGTAGGCGGCACCCGCCGCAGCGAAATCGCCTGCCTGCTCGTAGTTTGCCGCTGCCTCCATGTCGAGCCGGGCCAGCTCGTATACCTTGGCCGCGGCGGCAAAATCGCGCGCGCGGCGAAACATCTGGGCGATCGACTTCTTGGTTTCGAACGAGGCGATGGCGGCCTCTTCGAGCAGGCCGGCCCGCGTCGAACCGCCGGACTCTTCGTAGAGGTTGACGGC
>JAGSPQ010000632.1 GCA_018262385.1 Myxococcaceae bacterium
CAGAGCACGCTCCACACACGAGCACCGTCGTGAGGAGCACCACACACTGTCGGGCCATCTGGCTTACCTCTCGACGACGATGAACTCGACCCGGCGGTTCAGCTCACGACCGCGCGCAGTCAGGTTCGGGGCGACCGGCCTGGTATCCCCATAGCCTACCGATTCCAGACGGGATTTATCGATCCCCTTGGCAATCAGGTAGTCCGCGACCGACCGGGCCCGATCTTCCGACAGCTTCTGGTTCTTCTCTTTGCCGCCCTTGTTGTCGGTGTGGCCTTCGACCCGGATCCGCTTGACGTTGTTGGACACGATCGCGTCCACCACCTGGTCGAGCAGCGAGAAGCTGTCCCCGAGGATCGTCGCCTTGGCGAACTCGAAGTGCACCTGCTGGAGGATCTCGATCTTGTCCTCCTTGAACACCACCAGCAGCTTCTTCGGCGCCGCCGCCAGATCGAAGGCCAGCGCCATCTGCCCGCCGGCCGGAATCTGAACCTCGCGGGTCTGGGCGAGGTAGCCGGGAGCGGTGACGTTGACGGTGTAGGTGCCGGCCGGGACCTCGACCTTCACCGGATCCGCCTTGCCTTCGCTGGTGCCCGCCGCCTGCTGCACCGGCCCGACGAACGCGACGGTCGAGGTGATCGGCTTCTTCTTCGAGGTCACCACCAGGTCGAAGATCCCCTTCTTCACTTCCGACTGGAGCATCAGCTCGACCTTGGCGTTCTTGCCCGACTCGATCTTCAGCTCCTGCTCGATCTCTTTGTAGCCGTCGCGCGAGGCCTTCAGCTTCACCTTGCCCGCCGGCAGCTCGTGGGTGAGGAACTTGCCGCTGGGCGCGTCGGAGGCGACCGGGGGCAGCCCCGCGCCGACCATCGCGACGATCACTCCGGGAATCGGCTTCTTGGTCTCGGCGTCGATCACCGTGCCTTCGACCTTGCCGGTCTTCGGCGCCTCGGCGACCTTCTTCTCCAGGGTGCGCTCGCGAACCGTCTCGACGATCTTCGTCTCGCCGCGCTGGAACGGATCGATGTTGAACGAGGCGCCGACGAGGAAGTTCCAGGGCGGGGTGGCCGGCACGCCCAGGCCGACCGAGCGGATCAGGCCGAGGTCGAGGCCGATGAGGAAGGTGAGGTCCTTCACCGCGGTGACCTTCAGCCCCAGCCCGAGCGACTGCGGCATCGCGGCGGAGATCTCGACCTTCGCCGCGTTCGGCCCGTCGAGCAGCCCGTTCGGCACGCCCAGCGGCAGGCCCAGCGCGTATTCGAGGTACGGGGTGACCCAGGGCAGCGGCACCTCGAGGGCGAGGCCGAAGTTGAAGCGGTTGAACCGGTTGAGGCTGAGCGCGAACTCTTCCGACGCGTTGGGCTTGGCGGTCTGGAGCAGCTGGCCGCTGTTGTCGATGGTGAAGCCGAGGTTGAGGTGAAGGATCGCCGGCAGCTTCGGGGTGATCGACCGGAAGTCGTAGGCCGCGATCAGCCGCGGCTGGAAGCCGACCGCCCAGCGATCGACCGACTGGTTTCCGACCGCGGAGAAGGTGAGCAGCCGCAGATCCGCGCCCGCCCACAGCCCCCGGGTGAACTCCTTCGAGGCCTTGAGGCCAATCGTCAGATCGCCCAGCGCCTGGATCAGGTTCGGCGCGGTGCGGTTGTTGGTGTTCGCCGCCGCCCCGTAGCCGATGAACAGCTCGCCCCAGGTGAAGGGCTGGAAGGACACCGCGAAGGTGCCGCTCGAGCGGATGTTGGTCGCGTTGAGGACCGGGAAGTTGTCCTGGTTGAAGTACTCACCCAGCATCGAGAACCGCAAGATCCCCTTCGGGCCCAGCCTGGCGCTCGAGGCGTGCAGCACCCCGATGCCGACGCTGCCGACGTTGATGCGGGCGTTCGCCGGATCAATCAGCTCGTTGTTCCAGGTGCCGTCGCTGTGCGGCTCGGTGCCGGCAAGGAACTCTTCCCGCTTCGAGACCACCGGCAGCTGGGCGGCGTCGGGGGCGGGCTTGCCGGTGACGGTCGGCGGGGGCATCGGCTGCCCCGACTCGGCGGCCTTCAGCCGCTCTTCAGTGCGCTGCTTGGCGGTGGGATCGAAGTTGTCGCGCGACGGCGCGGGGGCGATCTCCGGGGTGGCGCCGCGCACCGGCGGGGCCTCGCGCACCGGGGCGGTCTCGCGCACCGGGGCCGGGGCAGGGGCGGGGGCAGGGGCAGGGGCGGGGGCCGGAGCAGGGCGGCTGACGGGAGGCGGCGCGGCCGGGGCAGGCGTGCCGGCGTCGAAAACGGGCCTGGCAGGCGGGGGAGCTGCAGGGAAATTGGACCACTCGTTCTGGGCGACGGCAGCGAGGGGCAGCAAACATCCGACGAGAGCAGAGAGTAAGCGCATGAAGTCTCGTGTAGGTGTGGTCGAAGCGCGCGCACTATAGCGAAGGGACAGCGGCACGCACGGGGTCGTTATACTCACAGGTTCCGTGACGGCGCTTCGCATCCTCGTCGTTGGTGGCCGCCCTGCCGGCAAAGTGGCCCGCCGCCTCGAGGAGCGAGGGTACGTCTGCGTCGCCGCGTCCGGCGCGGAAGCGGTGCCCGCCGCTGGCGCGCTGCAGCCCGACGCGGTGGTCCTGACCGGGCCCTGGGGGCCGGCGCCCGCGGTGATCGCCCAGCTGCGCGCCCAGCCGCTGCTGCGCAGCGTCCCTTTTCTCGCCGAGGCGCCCGGCTCGGGCCGCCCTGCGCGCGGGCTGGAGGTCGACGCGATCGCCCGCTCGGCGGTCGCGCTCGAGAAGAAGCTGGTGCTCGCGCTGCGCGCCCGGGAACTGGTGCGCAAAGAGGAGCTCTCTCGCCACCGGCTCGAGGTGCTGCTGGAGATCACCCGGCTGGCCTGCGACTCGCGCAACGCCGAGCAGCTGCTGGTGCGCACCGCGCTGCGGCTGAAGGAGGTGCTGCCCTGCGAGCAGGTGTCGGTGCTGATCTTCGAGGACGGGCCCCCGGTGCAGTCGCGGCTGCTCGACCCGGTCACCGGCAGTCGGACCTCGGTCGATCTGGCGCTCTCGCCGGCGATGCGCAACGCCGTCGCCACCCGCGTCCCTTCCGAGTCCGACGCCACCCTGGTGCAGCCGCTGGCCGACGCCGACGAGGTGGCCGGCGCGTTCCTGCTGCGCCGAGCCTCGGGCGGCTGGTCGAACGACGATCGCGACTTCATCGCCGCGGTCGCCGGCTCGGTGTCCCGCTCGGTGCGCAACACCCGCCTCTTCGAGTCGCTCCAGGGCCAACGCAGCGCCCTCGAGTCGGCCTACCTCGATCGGTACCGCGAGCTCGACGACGCCAACCGGCGGCTGAAGGCGGCCGACAAGCTCAAGGACGAGGTGCTCGCGCTGGTGAGCCACGACGTCCGCGCGCCGCTCAACGTGCTGCTGGGGCACGGGCGGCTGCTGCTCGACTCGAAGGATCTTCAGGACGCCCACCGTCCCTCGGTCGAGACGACGGTGCGGATGGGGAAGAAGATCCTCGGGCTGGTCGAGAGCCTGCTCGACAAGGCGCGCACCGACGGGCCGCTGCAGCTCGAGCAGCGGGCGTTCGATCTGGCGGTGGTCTGCAAAGAGACGGTCGAAGAGCTGCAGATCCTCGCCCGCGAGCACCAGGTGGTGCTGAAGGCGGAAGTGCCGATCAGCCTCGATGTCCTCGGCGACGAGCTGAAGCTGCGGCAGGTGCTGCAGAACCTGATCACCAACGCGCTG
>JAGSPQ010000633.1 GCA_018262385.1 Myxococcaceae bacterium
CTGCGTGACCAACCCGCTCAAGCTCGACACCGACGACGACGGCCTGCCGGACGGAGTGGAGCAGGGCGTGCAGATGCCCGGCGCCGATGCGGCGATCTGCAAGTACACCGCGATCATCTTCGACACCGAGCCCGCCACCAAGACCGGCGCGTGCAACGCCGACACCGACGGCGACGGGATCCAGGACGGCGCGGAGGACGGCAACCACAACGGCAAGGTGGATCCGGGCGAGCTGAACCCCAACCTCGGCACCGACGGCACCGGCCCGGCCCAGCAGGCGTGCGCCACCGCCAACCTCAAGCCGGTCATCTTCCAGTCGTCCGGGCTGGGCGACGTGCAGGTCGCGCTGGTGCCGGGCTACAGCGAGTTCGGGCGCCTCAACGAGGGCGGCGAGAAGGGAATCATCTTCTTCGACCCGACCTCGAAGATCGCCGGGCTGGTGCTCTCCAAGGCTCCCGCCGGCGCCGACGCCACCGCCGAGGAGGCCTTCGGGCGCGGCAGGTTCGGGCCGGTCACCAACCCGCTCACCCAGACCTTCACCACCTGGGACGGGTTTGCCACCTCGGTGCGCGCCACCTACGACGCGGCGAGCGCCGCGGATCTGAAGACCCGCATCAACGACATCGCCAAGGCCTACCTCGGCAACAACGTGATGGGGCTGCTGCAGGGCGCCGGCGGAGCGGTGGGCCCGTTCAAGATCCAGGCCCAGTTCGTCCGCCGCACCGCGACCCGCGCGGTGGTGCTGATCGCGATCGTCCCGGCTGCCAGCTACACCGGCCAGAACATCTTCCAGCTCGACGACACCGCGGGCGGCTCGGCGCTGGCCCAGTTCGGCGACTACACCAGCACCACCTGCGAGGTGTTCCTCTCGGACATCAACGCCAAGGTCGACTTCCTCTGGGTGGTCGACGACAGCTGCTCGATGGCCGACTCCCAGCAGGCGGTCAGCCGCACCGGCGCCCTGGTCGGGCAGCGGCTCACCACCGCCGGCCTCGACTGGCGCGCGGCGGGGGTGGCCACCGGCTACAACGACAACCAGTGCAGCAACGGCTGCACCCGCGCGTTCACCAGTGACCCCGCGCTGATGACCCGCTGGTTCACCACCGGCGACGCCCTGCTCTGGGGAACCAGCGGCTCCGGCTTCGAGCAGTCGCTGGGCTCGGCGCGAAAGACGATCCAGAGCGATCTGCTGCCGCGCAACGCGGCCGGCACCGGCAACAAGATCCGGGACGGCGCCCAGCTGCACCTGCTGCTGGTGGGAGACGTGGACGACCAGACCAGCGGCGTCACCGGGCCCACCTTCCTCTCGTTCTTCAACAACTTCGACGGCGCCAACTCGGCGGTCTCGAAGGCGGTGGTGCACGGGATCGTCTGCCCGGCCAACACCCGGTGCTCGACTCAGGAGTCGATGAACCCGGCCGTCACCAAGGACTCGGCGGTGATCAGCGGCACCGGAGGCATCGGGGCCGACATCCGCACCTTCAACGTCCCCAACCCCAGCGCCGCCCAGCAGGCGCAGCAGACGGCGGTGATCGACAGCATCCTGAGCGCGGTGATCAACGGCACCGGCCACCAGCTGCTCAAGCCGCCGATCTCGTCGACGATCAAGATCGCGATCGAGGCCGGCGGCACCAAGGGCACCTGCAACGTCAACGACATCCCCCGCGATCGATCCAACGGCTTCGACTTCGACTCTGCCAGCCGCCGGGTGGTCTTCTTCGGCAGCTGCATCCCCATCGCGGCAGGCAAGAAGGTCGCGGTCAGCTACCGGTCCTGGCTCGACGCGAGCCCGGATCCGAACGGCGATCCCTGCGGCGGCGCGTGCACCGGGCTGAAGGTCTGCGAGCCGAACACCAAGTCCTGCGTCTGCCCGACCACTCCGTCCAACTGCGGCGGCGCCTGCGCGACCGGGACGATCTGCGACCTCAACACCTGCACCTGCGGCCCCGGCATCAACTGACCGCCGGCGCGGCGGCTCAGCCGAGCTGGCCGAACGAGCACAGCTGGATTCCGCGCTCCTCGATCCGCGCGCGGACCCTCGGGCTGCAGACCGCGGCGAACTCGCTCTCCCACTGGTAGCGCCAGTGGGGATCTTCGGTCACCACTCCCGGCGACATCCCGGGGTGGCAGACGATCTCGTGCTCGCCGTCCTCGAGGTTCGAGATCAGCCGCAACAGCCGCCGCTCGTTGAGCACCCCCGACTCGAAGATCCCGTGCGAGGTGATCCGCCGGGCCTCGGCGGTCGGCCGCGCGCGCGCCATCCCATGCAGCAGGGCGGACTTCATCCCCGCCAGCGGCCGCAACAACCAGCGCAGCGAGGGGCTGCCCAGCGGCCAGCGCAGCGGCAGCCCCAGCTCGACCGCCAGCCCCTCGACCAGCCGGCGCATCCCCGGCAGCAGGTGCAGGTGCTGGTGGGTGTCGAGGTGATCGACCTCGACCCCGAGGCTGCGCACCCGGTTCACCTGCGCCCGCAGCTCCTCGAGCACCTCTTCGGCCGGCACCAGCTGGCCGATCCACGCGGTGGCGAACTCGGCCCAGTCTTTGCGGAAGCGGCCCCCCGGAGCGAGCCAGCGCACCTCGGCCGCCGGCGCCGCCGGAGCCAGGTGGGTGGTCACGCACAGGTGCACGCCCAGCGGGAGCTTCTGCGCCCGGGCCCGCGCCACCGCGTCCGAGACGTTCGCGCCGGTCGCCAGCACCGTCGCCGAGGTGACCACCCCTTCCGCGTGGGCCCTCAAGATCCCTTCGTCGATCCGCGGGTGGAGCCCGAGATCGTCTGCATTGACGACGAGCTTGATCACCGACTGCCCGCCGCCTTCCGCCCGCCGATCGCCTTCACCTGGGGAGGCAGGCGCACCGGGCGCACCGGCTGGGTCGGGTGCTGCACGTCGGAGTAGAGCCCGACCAGCTCGCGCATCATCTTCGCGATCACGCTCGGCGAGGCGAGGGTCGAGATGCCGCGGGTGCGGGGGAAGTAGTCGACCCCGATCTGGAACACCTTGAAGCCCTTCTTGATCGCCTTCACCACCAGCTCGGCGTCGATGAAGCTGCCTTCGCTCTTCAGCTCGATCGACTCCAGCACCCGGCGGTGCATCACCTTGAAGCTGAAGTTGATGTCCTTGATCTGCACCCCGAACAGGCCGCGGATCAGCGTGTTGTAGACGAACGAGTAGACGATCCGCTTCGGGCCTTCGGAGGTTCGATCGAACCGGAAGGCGCAGATCATGTCCGCCTCGAGGTACTCCATCAGGTGCAGGGCCCGCTCGAGCTCGTTCAGATCGAACGGCAGATCCATGTCGGAGTAGACGACGATGTCCTTGGTCGAGTGGGTGAAGCCGGTCTTCATCGCGCCGCCGAGCTTCAGGTTCGTCTCGTGGCTCACCACCTTGATCCGCGGGTTCTTGCGCGCCAGCTCCTGGGCGATCTCCTTCGTCCGATCGGTGCTGGCGTCGTTGACGATGATCAACTCCCAGTCGTCGGTGAGGCGGCTGAGCACCTGAGTCGCGCGGGTGACAGCGCGCTCGACGTAATCCTCCTCGTTCCAGGCGGGGAAAAAGAGGCTCAAGCTCGGGCGGGCCATGGGTGCGCGACTGAAATAGCACCGCGGGCGGCAAATCCGTTAAGGATCGACTCATGCAGCCCTGGTCGGTGCTCTTCCTCGGCGATCCCTGGGTGTCCGGGCCCGAGGTGCCCCGTGCGCTCGAGGCGATGGGC
>JAGSPQ010000047.1 GCA_018262385.1 Myxococcaceae bacterium
TTCAAGGCCGCCCGGGCCGGCGCGATTCACAGCGCGAAGATGCAGGTGATGGAGAACGCGGCCCTGGCAGTGTTGTTGCCGGTGGTCGGCTACCAGACCGGGGGCGGGGGCGAGGCCTACAACCGCACCCGCGATTCGGGCGACCTGAAGACCGCGTGGGATCGGATGAAGGCCAACGCCTATCCCGACGCGACTTCGCTGAAGGTGGTCGAGATCCGGATCTGCACCCCCACCACCAAGACGGTCAGCGGCAGCTCGGTGGACTTCGACGACGACAACACGATGAACGCGGCCCAGGGCTGGGAGACGATGGACAAGGGGAAGCTCTCCGTCCAGGTCACCTTCCACTACCGGCTCGTGATCCCGTTCGCGAACATGGTGATCTGGCAGATCGTCCGCGCCGACCAGGTCAGCGATCAGCTGCTCCAGGTCACCCGGCTCGGCACCCCGAAGAACGGCGCGATCCAGGGGATCCGGAAGACCAACTCGACCAAGGTCGCCAGCTCCGACTCGCAGATCGACACCCTGGGCAAGTCCGGCAAGTACTTCCTGCCGATCCGCGCCAACTTCGTGCAGCGGATGCAGTCGAACTTCTTCCCGAACAAGGGCGGCTTCGAGCTGCCCGGCGACAACGAGTGCATCATCAGCTTCCCGAAAAAGTGAGACCCTAAGATGCCCACGAAAATCATCCTCAGGTCTCGCGGACAAACCATCGTGCTCGGCGTGCTCACCCTGCTGGTGCTCGCGGTGATGATGATGCTCACCTTCACCCTCAATCAGGTGGTGCACGAGAAGATCCGGATCCAGTCGCACAGCGACGCGATCGCCTTCTCGAGCGCGGTGATCCAGGCGCGGGCGTTCAACTCGATGGTCTACTCGAACCGCGCGATCGCCGCGGCGGTCGTGGCCCAGATGACGGTGCACGCCTGGATGTCGACCGCGTCCGCCACCACCGCCACCCTCTTCAGCGGCGCGATCGCGTTCATCATGATCGCGCTGATGGAGCTGGCCCAGTCGTTCTGTCCGATCGTCTGCTTCTGCGCGATCCATTGCGTCCACTTCGTGCAGGCCTTGATCGTGATGGCCAAGTATTTCCAGAAGTGGAACGAGTACAACAACAAGGTCAAAGGCACAGAGGACAAGTTCAACGACGCGGTGAACTCGATCAAAGAGATGGTCGACGACATCCACGACTCGCAGAAGACGGTGCTCGACAACGCGAAGAGCGCGCTCGGCTCGGTGCCCGACTCGCTCAACAACATCAACGCGCCCCGCGCCAGCGTCGGCGGCTTCTCCGGCCAGAACCAGGAGGCGTTCGCCTGCGCGCTCGAGGGCAGCAGCCTCGACGACGACTGCAAGGACAGCAACCGCACCAAGTCGTCCGAGAGCGATCGCAGCAAGGTGATGCAGAACGCGGCGAACGCGATGCGGCCCTTCTACGACCAGCTGCTGACGATCACCGACCAGCACGAAGACTTCAAATCCGGCTCCGACTTCCTCAAGGACATCCAGCAGAACGAGGGCAGCCCGATCGTGTTCAAGATCGGCTCGGCCTACACCGGCGAGTCGAAGAGCATGTTCTCGGACAACGGGGTCCAGTCGAAGAACGTCGGCGCCTGGGTGCTGACCACCTTCTTCACCAGCTGGCACGACGGAGTGGGGGTGATGGCGCTGCCGGTCTGGGTCTTCTCGGACAAGGACGGCGGCGATCACTTCCCCAGCTGGGCGCACCAGGGCAACCACGACAAGTTCAAGGGCGTGCAGCAGGAAGACGTGTGCGGGGACGACATGAACTGCTTCATCAACTTCCGCGCCACCGACGACAAGGACAAGGACTTCGGGCAGCCCAGCTCGTACAGCTCGGTGAAGTACGACACGATGCACGAGAAGATGAGCGGCGGCGGGCGCGACCGCAACGCGTGGCTGGTCAACGACAAGGGCACCCTCGAGCTCGACATGGGCTCAGGGAAGGCCACCGTCTCGCTGATTCCCCGCAAGCCCGGCATCGCGATCAGCAAGGCGAAGACCTACTTCCACCAGCTGGGCGACTGGAAGGCGCCGCCCAACTTCTTCGACCCGTTCTGGCGGGCCAAGCTCCACCACTTCACCTCGCGCGAAGAGGCGAAGAACGCCGCCAACACCGCGGGCGACTCGGACGGAGCGCAGAACGCCGACAAGATGCCGATCGAGGGGTCCGAGCTGTGAGGACGCTGCGCGCACGGGGGCAGGCGGCGCTCGAGCTGTCGCTGCTGCTGATCGTGCTGGTCCCGATCATCTTCTACAGCCTGTTCCTCGACGACCTGCTGCGGCACCGGGTCGACCTGCTCGAGGGCGTGGTCAGCTCGCCCTGGGACTTCGCGGGCATCGATCAGCAGGCCAACAAGGGCTTCAACATGGCCCAGACCGAGCGCCACGCCTGGTGCGATCACACCTACGCCTACAACTCGTACGACATCGACTACGAGTGCGACTCGGACCCGAACAACTCCAACGCCGGCGCCGGCCGCCACCACAAGGCCTTCACCGCGCACGTCTGCTTCGTGGTGCAGGGCGGGCAGCAGATCCAGTGCGAGACCGACGAGGGCACCGGGAAGATCGACGACAACGCCAGCTACAACGGCGGCGGCGTCACCACCTGCTCGGCGCGGGCGGGGGTCTTCAACTACTTCATCGTCAACCAGGCGATGGAAGGCTTCACCAACATGGACAACCTCACCAAGGCCGAGCACATGTCGGGGGAAGTTCACAGCCACTACGGCGCGGCGTCGGCGAACATCTTCATGCTCGAGAAGCAGCAGTTCGCGATCCTGCACGACGACTGGGCGATGAAGACCCCGGACAACGTCGACGCGCTCTTCGACATCATGCCGTCCTTCGGCGACTCGACCTTCAAGGGCCGGGTGGCGATCTATTACGACAAGTTCGCCAAGTTCGACGAGGCCGACGACTTCTTCGAGAAGCTCACCGACGAGGATCTGATCGACGACGGCGCGGACGACGACGGCCTGGGCGACGATCCGTCGACGCTGCACATGTCGTTCAACTCCACGCCCGGAAACGGCTTCGGGCTGATCACCAAGCACACCTCGTCGGCCTGGTCGGATCAGCGGGTCCAGGACACCCACAGCGCGCGGGAAGACTCCTACTTCGGGCTCCCCGAGAGCACCTGGTAGCGGTGTGACGCCCGCGCGCGCGATCAGCCTCCCCTGGCTCCTGCTCGGTGTGGTGCTGCTGGGCGCCGCGCTGGGAACCGGCGGTTACTGGCTGCGCTCGTCGCTGGACGATCGCGCGCTCGAGAAGGTGATGGTGCAGCCCACCCGCACCTCGGACCCGGTGCGGGGGCTGTCGGTCGACGTCACCGCTCCTCCGCCGGCGGCGCTGGAAGGAATTCCCCCCTACCCCCGGGCGGTGCCGCGGCGGGTGGCCGAGTCGATGCGCGGCCAGGGCTCGCAGCTCGCCGTCGCCTGGTTCACCACCGACGACAGCGTCGACCAGGTGCTCGCCTACTACGAGGCGATCTACCAGAAGGAGCAGCGGCCCTTCGTCACCCACCGCTACAGCGACCGGTCGGGCTACGTCGGCTGGCTCGAGCGCGACTCCCACGACACCCCGGGCGAGGACGCGGGCCTCGAGATCCTCCAGGGGGTGATGCACCTGGTCAGCGCGATGAAGGAAGGGCGCCAGACCGCGGTGCTGCTGTCGGCCTCCCGTCCGATGGACCTGCTCGACGGCCCCACCCGGCTGCCCCCCGGGGTGGTGCTGCCGCCCTATGCCGACTCGGGGAAGGTGTTCGACCTGGGAGACGGCGAGCTGAAGCAGACCACGGTGTGGAGCGAGGTCCGCGATCGCCCGCTGGCCGAGGTCGAAGGGTGGCTGCGCGAGAACCTCAAGCAACATGGCTGGAAAATCGCCGACCATGCTTCTGCGCCCGTTCGCACCGCGCTCGACTTCCGCCGGAACCAGGAGCACCTCTCCGTGGTGCTCACCCCCTCGGGGGCGAAGGTAGGCCTCATGGTACAGTACGCCAACCAACCGCAGTCATTGACCGAAGGTCTCTGAAGATGAAGCTCTACGCCCTCCTCGCCTTCTTCTGCGCGACCGCCGCCCTGGCGAAGACCGACTGCAAAGAGCAGTGCAGCGCGGTGCGCGCCCCGTGCGCCAGCGCCTGCCAGGAAGGGAGCAAGACCAAGAAGGCCACCGCGGACTGCATGAAGAAGATGTGCGAGATGGCGGTGGCGCAGTGCGAATCTCAGTGCGGAGGCGGCAATGCGAAGAAAAAGCACTGAGCGGAGGGTCAGCCAGCTGGCTCGGCGCGGCCAGGCGATGGTCGAGTACTCGGTGGTGACCTTCGTCCTCAGCCTCGGAGCGCTCGGGCTGCTCGCCGTCCCCATTCCCACCGGCGTCAACGGCACCGGAACCGCCCCGCTGTTCCGGCTCTTCTGGGAAGGGCTCAACGGCTTCTACGACAGCGTCTATTTCGTGCTCCAGTGCTCGGTTCCTTAAAGCCGATCGTCCTCGGACTCCTGCTCGCCGCCGGGCCCGCGTTCGCGGCCACGACTGCGCAGTGCAAGGCCGGCTGCAAGAGCGAGCTCAAGCCGGCCTGCGAGAAGGCCTGCCGGGATCACGCCAAGAACATCGTCGACAAGTGCATCAAGGAGATGTGCGCGATGGCGATGGAGCGCTGCGACAAGATGTGTGAGGACACCCCGCCCAAGGGCGGAGGCAAGTAGCCGCCTACGGCTGCGGCGCCGGCTCGGTGGCGGGCGTTCCCCCGGCGGGCATCGGCTCGTCCTTCTTCGAGCCGCCGAACTCGTAGCCAACCTCGGCGTCGATCACGAACCCGAACTGGTTGTCGTAGCGCTGGACGTCGGGGTTGACCCGAAACGCCTTGTAGAGCCTGCCGCTGAGGAAGAAGAACGGCAGCACCCGCAAGCGGGCGCCGGCGAACACCACCGTCTTGTCGTCGAGGCGGGCGAGCTCGCTGAAGTCCAGGAACCGCCGCTTGTAGTAGCTGCCGAAGAGCTGGAGGAAGCTGAGCACCGGCACCTCGAGGTGGGCGACGAAGTTCTTCGCCGCCGAGTTCGACACTCCCTCGAGCGAGAGGGTGAGGCCGACCGCGTTGCGAATGCCCCAGCTGGCCTCGAAGTAGTAGCCGGTGCGATTGCCCAGCCCCGCCTCGAGCACCGCCTGCTGCTTGGTGCGGTAGTCGAAGAAGCCGAGGGGGTTGGTGCCGGTGTCGTCGTAGATGAACCGTTCGACCTCGTAGAAGGTGTCGAAGTACGACGGCTTGTAGCGGCTGCCGAGGATCCGCAGCTCGGCCACCAGGCGGAACGCGTTGACGATCTGGGTGCCGAGGTTGAAGCGGCCCAGCGCGCCGATGGTGAGGCCGCCCTCGCCGCCGACCAGGGACGAGTAGTCGACGTACGGCTTGAGGTCGACGCTCTCGTTCTTGAACACCTTCAGCTCGACGTCGACGCCGACCAGCCCCACCGGCTTCTGGCTCGCGGCCAGCCGCCCGTCGTTGTCCAGCTGCCGCACCCCCAGCGCGTTGGTGGTGAGCACCCGCGGCGCCTGCCAGTCGAGCCCGCCCGACACGCCGATCGACAGCGACTTCACCAGCAGGTTCGAGCTGCCGAGGAACCACAGCGGCTTGATGAACGCGATCCCGGTCAGCTGGTTCCACGCGAGGATGTCGTTGGTGAACAGCTCGAAGCCGCCGAAGTCGTTGTAGGCGTCGACCTCGGCCGAGACCCGCGGGTAGTCGATGTCGATGTTCGCGGCGTAGCGGCGCTGGATCGTGCCGTGGCCGATCGTCGAGGCGTAGCGCTGGCCGATGTTGACGTAGAGGTTGTCCTCCTTGCGGCCGTAGTTGACGTACTTCAGCAGCCGGCCGTAGTCGTGGACGCTGTCCCAGTCGCCCTTGCGGATCCGCCCCAGGTGCCGGGTCGGGTTGCCCTCGGCGTCGTCCTCGAAGCTGATCAGCTCGATCCGCAGCGGCGCGCCCAGCCCGACTCCCCACTTGCCGTCGAAGAAGCGCAGGTCGACCTGCGGCTCGACCAGCAGGTAGTAGGCCTGCCCGAACCGATCCAGCCCGGCGGAGACGCCGATTCGGTTGTGCTTCACCGTGAGGCGATCGCTGCCGAGGTAGACCGACAGCTCGCCTTTGACGAACCCGGCCGCAGGATCCGGCGCCTCGGCGTTCGACGCCGCCGGCAACACCCCCGCATCGATCCGCGGAGCGTCGTCGAACGGATTGGCCGCCAGCGCGCCCGCGGCGACCCCGGCGTCCACCTCGGGGGCGGGGGCGGGAAGCGGGTCCAGGCCCCCATCGAGCTCGGCCGCGGCCAGCAGGGCCGCCACTGCCAGTGCGAGCATCGGGCTACTTCCCGCAGGGGGTCAGCGGCTGAATGAAGCCCACGATCTCGGCCTCGTCGGCGACCGTGCCTTCGAGCTTCAGCTGATCGGTCGGCAGCGAGGGGTCGAGGTCCCTCATCATCCAGACGCCCATCCGCACCGCGGTGTCGCCCGGGCACTCGAAGTACATCACCGTGTTGAGCCCCGACTTCTGCTCTTCTCGCCGCTGGCCCTGGGTGTCCATCGTCCCGCGGGTGGCCACGTACTTCACGTTCGTCCCGTTGGAGGTCTTGAGCGCGCCGCGGCGCAAGATGTCCTTGGCGTCGACGTTCACCCCGCTGCCCTTGAGCGCGCTGGTGTCGCTGTCCTTGCCGTCGAAGAAGTCCTTCGCCTTGTTCGACTGCTCGTTGGCGATGATCCGGAAGTACATGAACCCCTTGTCGAAGTCGGCGAAGCCGCCGTCTTCCAGCGGCTCTTTGTCTCCCAGCAGCGCCATGTCCATGAACAGCGGCACGCTCATCGTCACCACCGGGTAGTAGCCGGCGGGGGCGGTGCCGAGCATCTTCTGGACGTTGGCCGCCTTCTGCTTCGGGTCGGTCATCCCCTCGACCAGGCCCTTGCCGGCGCGGACCAGCAGCAGCCCGGCGACCGCGAACCCGACCAGGATCAGCGCCATCAACCCCCCGCAGCCGATGGCGACGTAGAACAGGGGCGAGCGCTGCTGCTTGACGGGGGCGTTGGGGTCCATGTGGCGCGCTTCTTAGCGCGCTCTGCTACCAGGCTTCCATGTCCGAGAGCATTGCCTTCGAGCGGCCGTAGCAGGGGTGCTCGCGGGTCGGGTAGTAGCGCTCGACTTCCTTGAGCAGCTGGATCGCCTTCTTCAGATTGGGCGGCCGGCTGTGAATCGCCTTCTGGTGCTCGACCATCAGCCCGTTGCACTTCGTATCGAGCATCGGCCGCAGCTCGCGCATCCGCGATCTGGCGTACGAATAGACCTCGGAGACGGCGCTCTTGTCGGGCAGCGACTCCATCAGCAGCCACGCCTCGCGGTAGACCTTCCAGGCCTTGAACAGGTTCTCGGGGCCGATGGTGCGCGCGTCGAACAGCCGATCGGCGCTGATGATGCTGTCCTTGGCGAGGCGGGCGGTCTCTTCCGGCGACAGCTCGGGGATGGGGATGATCTCGATCCAGATGCTGAACACCCGCCACGGATCGTTGCCGGGCGGATTCTTGGTGCTGTCGAAGACCAGCTGGTTCTGCTCGCGCGGCTTGACGATGTTGGGCGGGAGGACGATCTCGATGTCGCGGGACGCGTCGAGCGTGTCGGGAGGCACGAAGCCGGCCTCGGCGCCGTTGACGGTGATCGACACCTCGTCCTTCGAGATGTCGCGGGCTCCGAAGTGCAGCACCGCCACCACCTGGGTCGGCGAGGCGAGGCTGAAGTTGAACAGCTTCATGTCGGGCCGCTGCCAGACCACTTCCTCGCCGAGGCCGAAGCTGTCCTCGATGCCGGCGGAGTTGGCGGTCAGCTCGGAGGCCTCGATTTTCTTCGGGCCGGTGTCCTTGGGGATGAGCTGCATCACCACGAACCCGACGGTGCCCAGGACGAACAGCGCGCCGAGGAAGCTGAAGGCGATGCGGGCGGGCCTGGGCAAGTCGCCCCACCCCATCGAGACCCGGCCGAGCGCCGACTTCTGCTGGCCGCGGCGCTTGCGCAGCCGATCGGCGGCGGTCATCTCTTCCGGCTCGACCCTGGCGGCGGCGAGCGCGCTGGCCTGCCCCCGCCTGACCGGCTGGGTGCTGTCGTCGACCTTCTTCAGCCCGAGGTCGCGGGTGCTGTCGTCGACCTTCGCCAGCGCGGCCGAGCGGCGGACCACCGGCGCAGGCACCTGCACCTCCATCGTCGAGCTGCCGTTGTCCTCCTGGATCTTCCCCGGCAGCTGCATCTGCACTTCCATCGTCGAGTTGGCGACCGGCTCCTCCTCTGCGAGCGGGTTGCCGCGGGGGACGGTGCCGACCTCGCCCTCGGTGTCGTGGCGGACCACCGGCGGCTTGCGCGGGGGGCGCTTCTCGCGCTCGGGCTCCCGCCGCAGCGGGGGCTTGAGCAGGGTGGCGTTCGGATCTTCGACTTCTTCCAGCCCCTCTTCTCCGGTGTCCACCAGCGGAGAGTGCAGCGCGGTGTCGTTGCCGAGCGAGAAGGTGAACTCGACGTCGCCGATGGTGATCGTGTCGCCCGGCTTGAGCTCGCGCGCCTGGGACAGCAGCGAGCCGTTGAGCTTGGTGCCGTTGGCGCTCTTCAAGTCCTCGACGAAGTAGCGGCCGCTCTTGGCGAAGACCCGGCAGTGGCTGCGCGAGGCGCCCGAGTCTTTGACGACGATGTCGTTGTCCGCGGTGCGCCCGAGCTTCGCTTCGTTCTCGTCGAACGCGAACTCGGAGCCCTCACCTGGACCCCGGGTAACTTTGAGGGCGAATGGCACGGGCCCCAAGGCGAATACAACCGACCGTTGCGGTCAAGAGCCTGTTGACCTAACTCGACCGGCCGATGCGGATCACGACGACGTTGGGTGGGCTTGAGTGCCGGGTGCTGCAGGAAGGGGAAGCCGCCCCGCGCGCGGTGGTGGTGCTGTGTCACGGGTTCGGAGCGCCGGGCGACGATCTGGTCGGGCTCTATGACGAGCTGCTCGCCCTCGCGCCCTCGCTGCGCGGAGTGCGGTTCGTCTTTCCGGCCGCCCCGCTGTCGCTCGCCGCGATGGGCTACGGCGACGCCCGGGCGTGGTGGCTGATCGACTTCGACAAGATCCAGGCGCTCAACGCCGGCGACCTCGAGGTGCTGCAGGAGTTCCGCCAGCAGGAGCCGGAAGGGATGGCGAAGGCCCGGGCGATGCTGCTCAAGGCGGTCGACGAGCTGACCGCGCAGACCGGGCTGCCGATGTCGAAGGTGGTGCTGGGCGGCTTCTCGCAGGGGGCGATGATCACCACCGACATCGCGCTGCGGCTGCCCGAGCCGCCGGCGGCGCTGGCGATCCTCTCCGGGACGCTGCTGGTCGAGGACGTCTGGCGGCAGAAGGCGAAGGCGCGGGCGGGGCTGCCGATCTTCCAGTCGCACGGGCGGGTGGATCCGATCCTGCGCTTCGATGCCGCCGAGCGGCTGCGAGATCTGTTTACCGAAGCGGGCTCTGCGCCTCAGTGGGTGCCATTCAACGGGCCCCATGCGATCCCGATGGAAGTGCTGGGCCAGCTGGCGCAGTTCCTCGCCGCCCGCCTGCCCTGACCCGCCGCACCAAACGGCGCGACTCAGCTCTTCGGGGCCGAGCTGTCCTGAGCAGCCACGTCCTGCGGCGAGACGTTGGCG
>JAGSPQ010000634.1 GCA_018262385.1 Myxococcaceae bacterium
GGCGTGGGTCTTCTTCGAGCGCAGCGGCTCGGGATGAACGGGGCGCCCCTTGACCCGCTGGCGCGCGCTGCCTTCGGTGCTCTCGGTGGTGACCGCGCTGCTGGTCTGCTTCGTCGCGATCGCGCTGACCCGGGGCGGGTTCGGCACCGCGCTCGACGCCTACGCGGCGATGCTGTGGGGCGCGTTCGGCGACTGGCCTCGCTTCTTCGACGGCGCGGCGAGCGGGGTGCTGCTGCGGCCGCTGGGCGAGGCGGGGACGAAGGCGGCGATCCTCTCGCTCACCGGCCTGTCGGTGGCGGTGGCGTTCCGGGTGGGGCTGTTCAACATCGGCGCCCAGGGCCAGATGATGGTGGGCGCGCTGACGGCGGCGGTGTGCGGCGCGTCGTTCTCGCTGCCGGGGTTGCTGCACGTCCCGCTGTGCCTGGCCGCCGCGGCGGTGACCGGCGCGCTCTACGCGTTGATCGCCGCCGAGCTGAAGCGCCGCCGCGGGGTCCACGAGGTGATCAGCACGATCATGCTCAACTGGATCGCAGTCGCGGTGATCGACAACTGGCTGGTGGTCGGCCCGCTGCGCGGCTCGGCGAGCGGAGACAACTCGATGGCCGGCACCGCGGAGGTGGCTCCGACGGCGGTGCTGCCGCTGCTGCTGGGCACCGGCGCGCGGCTGAACCTCGGCTTCCTGCTGGCGATCGGGCTGGCGATCGCGCTCGCGGTCTGGCTGCAGCGCACCCGGCACGGCTACGAGTGGCGGGCGGTGGGGCTGGCTCCGGAAGCGGCGCGGGCGGCGGGGATCAACGTCGGGCGGCGGATGCTGGAGGCGATGGCGGTGTCGGGCGCGCTGGCCGGGCTGGCGGGCGCGGTGCTGGTGCTGGGCACCGAGCACAAGTACCCCGCCACCCTGGGCGCCCCCTACGGCTTCGACGGGATCGCGATGGCGCTGATCGGCCAGGGGCACCCGCTGGGGGTGCTGGCGAGCGCCGGGCTGTTCGGAGCGCTGCGCGCCGGCGGCACCCGGATGCAGTTGTTCGGCGTGCACAAGAGCTTCCCCGAGCTGATCCAAGGCCTCGCGCTGCTGCTGGTGGCCGGAAGGCTGATCTGGGAACACCTGCTGTCGAAGCTGCTGAAGAAGAAGGTGGCGGCATGATCCCGCTGCTCGAGGCGCTGCTGTCGTCGACGCTGGAGGCCGCTCCGGCGTTGATCTTCGCCGCGCTGGGGGCCACCTTGTCCGAGCGGGCGGGGGTGGTGAACGTCGGCGTGGAAGGGATGATGCGGGCCGGCGCCTTCGCTGCCGCGGTGGCGGCGCTGGTGATGCCGACCCCGCTGGGGGTTGGGGTCGGGATGCTGGCCGGGGCGGCGGTGGCGGCGATCCACGGGTTCCTCTGCATCCGCTGGCGCAGCGACCAGGTGGTCTCGGGGATGGCGCTCAACCTGGTGATGCTCGCCCTGGGCACCTTCCTGCTCGAGGCGGTCTTCTCGTCTCCCTCGGCGACTCCCTCGATCACCCAGCTGACCCGGTGGAGCTTCTCCTTCCTCGACGAAGTTCCGCTGCTGCGGGCGCTCAGCGGGCACACCGCGCTGACCTGGCTGGCGCTGGCGCTGCCGTTCGCGGTGCACTTCTTCGTCCAGCGCACCCGCACCGGCCTGCGGTTGCGGGCGGTGGGTGAGAAGCCGCAGGCGGTCGCCGCGATGGGGATCAACGTCAGCGCGCTGCGCTTCGGGGCGGTGATCGCCTCGGGGATGCTGGCGGGGCTGGGCGGCGCGGCGCTCTCGACGGCGACCCTCGATCGGTTCGAGCACCACATGCCGGCCGGCCTGGGCTTCATGGCGGTGGCGGCGATGGTGTTCGGCCGGTGGACGCCGCTGGGGGCCGCGGGGGCGGCGGCGTTCTTCGCCTTCGGCAACGCGCTGCGAATCGGCCTCGCCTCCTCGGCGCCGGGGCTGCTCGAGGTGGTGCCGGCGGGGGTGCTGCTGGCGCTGCCCTACCTGTTGACGCTGGTGGTGCTGGCGGCGCGCAAGCCCTCGGCATCTGCGGCCCCCGCGGCGCTCGGAACTCCGTACAATCCCGAGCTTCGCTAATCGCCGGGGGAGCACATGAACGAAGTGGCCGAGTTTCCGTTTCACAAGGGCGCGAAGGGCGCGCTCTACGTCGTCGCGGTGCTGTTGATCGTCCTGGTGGTGACCATCCCGGTGGCGATCTACTGCTTCTTCCGGATCGGCAAGGCGAAGGTGACGATCAGCCGCACCGGGGTGCGGGCCGAGGGGCTGATCCTCACCGACAGCTTCGAGTTCGCCGACGTCGCGCGGCTGGGGCTGCTGAAGGTCCAGCTGGCGGCGCGCGGCCTCGGCGGAGCGCTGGCCAACGCCAAGCTCGGCGGGCTGGGCTACGGGATGAACGTGGTGGTGGAGACCCGCAGCGGGAAGACGATCAAGTTCATCTCCAACCAGTACGAGCGGCACGAAGAGCTGATCGCGAAGATCAAGCAGTCGGTGTCGGTGCCGTGCGAGACGATCGAGATGGGCGTCTTCAAGATGAAGTGGCCCGATCGCGCGGCCTGAGCGGCAACCCCATCAGGTGACCCGGGTGAAGAACGCCGGGGGCAGCTCGAGCACCCGGACCTTCGGCTCGGCGTTGGCGACCGACTCCTTCGCCTTGCGCAGCGCCGCCTCGAGGTTGGGGGCGGCCATGAAGCCCAGCCGGGAGCAGGCCCGGGGGTCTCCGTGGGCGACGATGATCCGGCTGGCCAGCCTTCGCATTGGGGTGCACTGGTACCAGCTGATCAGCGCGTGGGCGCCGTGGAAGGCGTAGCGGCGCTGGTAGTCGGCGACGAACTCGGGGCGGCTGGCGAGCCAGGGCTCGTACCGCTCGTGGATCGCCTCCGGCTCGCGCTCGATCCGCAGCACCTTCTCGTAGAACTCCTCGTGCACCCGGTGGTGGCGGGTGTTGAAGGAAGGGGTGAGCGGGTTGGCGAAGATGATCGCTCCGCCGTCGCGCACCAGCGGGCGATCGGTGAAGAGGTTGGCGACGAAGCCCAGGGCGAGGTTGGCGACCAGCACCGGGTTCTGCGCGGTGCGGACCGACCAGGGGCCCAGGTCGGGCAGCCCGAAGACGAGCACGTCGGCCTCGCCTTCCGAGAGGACCTCGTGCTGGCGGAAGAACAGCTCGCGCGCGCGGGGAGAGACCGCCTCGGGCGGGCCGGACATCACCTCGATCGGGCGGAAGCTGGAGCGCATCGCGCGCGCGGCCCGGTGCCGCACCGAGGCGGGCAGGGCGTTCCACATCTGCAGCGGGCGCGAGAGCCGATCTTCGTCTTCGGAGTGGAGCAGGGCGGCGATCCCCGGGGTCCACAGCTCGTTGTTGAGCACGGTGGAGACCTGGAGGATTGGGACCTTCTTCTCGAGCAGCGCGGAGATCTTCTCGTGTGCCACGTGCCAGGCGCTGCCGGGGACGAACGGCGACTCGCCCCCGGAGAACATCGCCGGAGCGTTGAGCTCGCGGGCGGTGCGGTAGCCGACGGCGCCCTGGATGATCCCGAAGCTGCCCGCCTGGATCGGCATCGAGACCACGTTGAGGTGGATCAGCAGATCGCACTCGATCAGGTGGCGCGAGATCTCGACCGGCCCCGACGGCTCGTCGGCGATCCGGACCAGCTCGCTCAGTTGCTCCGCGTCGTGGCAGCGCACGCCGATCTGCGAGGTGCTCTT
>JAGSPQ010000635.1 GCA_018262385.1 Myxococcaceae bacterium
CCAGGTACGCCAGCTTCGCCCGGGGCACATAGGCGCTCTCGCGCGACAGCACGTGGTGCTCGAGCGCGGCCAGCTCCGAGCGGGTGAAGCCCGCCCGCTTCGCCAGCGCGGCCCAGGGGTCGGCGCCCAGCGAGCCGGGGGTGACCACCTGGACCTCTTCGAGCGCCGCGGTGACGTCGACCCCGACCAGCTGGCCGATCACCCTGGCGAGGTGCCGGAAGGCCGCCGGAGCGCCGCGATCCTCCAGCGGGGAGTCGCCCAACTCGGCCTCGACGTAGTCGAGGAAGCTCTGCTGGCAGACCACCGGCGAGCTGCTCACCAGGCACAGCTCGCCCGGCCGCACCTCGACCGCGCGGGTCGAGTCGGCCCGGCCCTCGCGCGCCAGCGCCCAGTAGACACCCTCTGCGTTCTGGTAGACGACCAGGTGCCGGCGGGCGACCGGCCCCAGCGCCTTCTTCACCCGCGCCGGCAGGTGATCCGGCGCGATGTGGAACTGGCCCATCAGCACCAGCACCAGCGGTCGATCGGCCTGCTGGGCCAGCGCGGCGATCCGCTTCGCCGCATACCCGTCGCGCACCTGCAGCGAGCGGCTGCCGGCCGCCCGGCGATCGATCGCCGCCACCTCGAGGCCGTGGGTCCGGGCGAACGCAAAGATCGGCTCGAAGTGTGGCCAGACGTCGAAGGCGCCGCGGTAGGGGTGGCCGATGCGATCGAGGAAGGCGCGGGCCTTCAGCTTGCCGGCGATCAGCGCGTCGACCTGGGCCTGGTGCTTTCCTTCGACGAACTCGAGCGCCACCACCACCCGGCGCCCCCCGGCGACCGCGGCGGCGAGCAGCTCGAGGTACCCCTGCTGGGCGGCTTTGAGGGTGTGGTAGTCGCCGACGTAGACGATGTCCGCCTGCTGAAGCTGCTGGTGGACCTCGCCGATCGGCAGCTTGCGCCGGAAACTCGCGGTCGCGCGGCGGTACTCGCCTTCGTACCGGCGAAACGCGGGGGATGCGCCGACGACGAGCTGGCGGATCTTCTGTTGCTGACGGCGGTAGAGGGACTGCTGGAGGGAGAGCGACGCTCGCATTTATGGGTGAAGAAGACCGGAAGACTGCGCTCCGATCGAGTTTTCTACCCTTGCGTTGGCGGCACCTCCCGAACCACCATCGCCACCAGCCGATGCCGCATCTCTTTTCCGCCTGCCGGACGGCCGCGCTGCTCGTGAGCTGCGCTGCCCTCGCGGCCGCGGCGGCCGAACCGAAAGCGGCCCTGCTCCACAACGCTCCGCGCGACTGGAAGGCGGGGGAAGTGTTCCAGGTCGATGGCTCGCTGACCGGCAGCACCGCGTTCGACAAGCTGGTGCTGCGCTACCGCGGCCCGGGCGAAGAGTACGTCGACGTGAAGATGGAGCTGCAGTACGGCGACCTCTACCGCGGCACCATCCCCGCCGCGCGGATGCGGCCGCCCGGCATCGAGTACTACGTCGAGGGCGTCACCGAGTCGGGCGAGCGGGTCGCGATCTTCAGCTCGGCCGGCAAGCCGTCCCGGGTGCTGGTGCTGGGCGAGGACGCGGCGGTCAAGCGCGTCGAGCCCGAGCCGAAGGAAGAGCCCCCGCCCGAGGTGAAGAGCGAGCCGGCGAAGAAGCCGAAGAAGAAGTGCAAGAAGAAGGACAAGAAGTGCCGCGAAGAGGAGGCGCTCGAGGCGGCCAGCGCCGCCGGCGAGAAGAAGTCAGAGCCGAAGAAGGAAGAGCCGAAGCAGGAAGAGCCGAAGAAAGAGGAACCGAAGAAGGAAGAGCCGAGGGCCGAGGAACCGAAGCGGGAAGAGCCGAAGAAGGAAGCGGGGAAGAAAGAGAACGGGAAGAAGGAAGCGCCGAAGAAGGAAGAGCCGGTCGAGGAGGCGCCGAAGAAGGACGAGCCGGCGAAGAAGGCCGAGCCGCCCCGCAAGCGCTCCGAGCTCGAAGAGGAGCTGGCGATCTACGGCGCCGAAGACAGCTCGGGGGTGGTCACCCGCATCGACGACAAGACCTCCCGGGTTCCCCAGGCGATCACCCGCTACACCAGCGCCCACCTCAAGCAGCTCGGGGCGCGCACCGTCTACGACGTGCTCGATCTGATCGAAGGGCTCACCGTCAGCCGCGACGTGCAGGGCTTTCACCGGGTGGCGGTGCGCGGGATCCGCAGCGACCCCGAGGTGCTGTTCCTGCTCGACGGGCACAAGCTCAACAACTTCTACGACGGCCGCTCGCTCGCGAACCTGCCGATCGACAACCTCGAGCAGATCGAGGTCTACCGCGGCCCCGCGACGGCGAACTTCGGCCTGGGAAACTTCCTCGCGGTGGTTACCCTGGCCACCCGCCGCGACGACGGGGTCCGCGCGGGCGCCGGCGCCGGCCTGTGGGAGACCTACGAGGGCCACCTCGGGGTCGCCAAGACGTTCGGCGGGCTGAAGCTGCACGCCGAGGGCGACGTGGTCAAACAGCTCGGCTACCGCAAGCCGGTGACCAAGGACGCGCTCGACATCAACACCGTCGCCCAGGGCAAGCGGCTGGCCCAGGAACCGGCGGGGAAGACCAACGACAGCCGGCTGCTGGTGAACGCCGGCGGCGGGGTCGAGTTCGCCCGCGAGGGCTTCGGGAAGCTGAGCCTCGACGCCCGCTTCCTGCTCGAGACCCGGGGGGCGCTGATCGGCCAGTACGACACGCTGGGCACCGAGTCGAAGCTCGACTGGAACGTGCTGCTGATCGACCTCGTCTACGAGCGCAAGCTCGGCGAGGCGAGCCGGCTGCGCGCCCGCGTCTTCTACGACCAGCAGGCGAGCCAGCGGCACTTCCAGCTCTCGCCGCGCGAGTACCGGACCATTCCCAACAACGACGCGTACCTGTTCCCGGAAGGGATCGTGGAAGAGGTGTCGGTCAGCACCCGCACCCTCGGCGCGGAGCTCGGGGCAGAGCTTTCGCTGCCGGCGAACAACCGGCTCGGGCTCGGGGTGTCGTTCGATCTCTCCAGCCTGACTGGCTACGGCTACCTCACCAACTACGAGCCGGGGACCAACCTCTACAAGGGCCCGGCCCTGACGCGGCCCGCCGGGCTGCTCTACCCGACCGAGGGAACCGGAGCCGCCGCCTCGCGGCTGGGAATCGGGATCTTCGCCCAGGACACCTTCACCCCCTTCGAGCGGCTGACGATCGAGCTCGGGGTGCGCGCCGACCTCGTCCAGCTGCCGACCGCCAGCGGCGGGGCGATCACCGGCAGCGGGATCGCCGCTGGCTTCGGGCCCCGGGCGGGAATCGTGTTCGCGCCAATCAACTCGCTGGCCCTCAAGGCCCATTACGGCCGGGCGTTTCGCGCTCCCACCCCGCAGGAGCTGGCCGAGACGATCCCCAACTCCGACAGCAACCAGGGCCGGTTCGTCGGAAACCCGGCGCTCGCGCCTGCCTACGTCGACTCGGTCGAGGCGGGCTTCGAGTACGCCCAGACGGTGGGCGACGCGCGGCTGAAGCTGCGGGCGGCGGGCTTCTTCGAGAACTTCAGCAACCCGATTCACCCGGTCGACAAGAGCGGCAACCTCGCGCCGATCACCAACCGCCTGCAGGGGGTGCGCGTCTTCGGCGGCGAAGCAGAGGCGCGGCTCGAGCTGTCGCAGCGCAGCGCGGTGTTCGTCAACGCCAGCTTCTTCCGTGCCGAGGACAACGCAGTCGTCGCCGCCGCCCGGCT
>JAGSPQ010000048.1 GCA_018262385.1 Myxococcaceae bacterium
ACGCGCCTGCGCGCGACCGGGGCGTCAGCCCGGCCGCGCTCTACGAAATCGACTGGTGGCAGCCGCTGGTGAAGCTGGCGCTGCTCGAGTACCTGCCGGCCGAGACCGCCCGCCCGGCGGTGGATCCGGAGACCGAGCGGATCGTGGTCGGCACCCGCGACGGGGTCCTCCACTGCCTCTCGCCGATCGACGGCAAGGTCGAGTGGGAGTTCAAGACCTACAGCCGCTTCTTCGCGGGGGCCGCGATCGATCAGGGCGTCGTCTACGCCCCCGGTGGCGACGGGATCCTCTACGCCTTCCGGGTGCGCAACGGCGAGAAGCTCTGGGAGTACAAGGCCGGCGAAGAGCTGGTCACCACCCCGGTGATCGTCGGCAACAAGGTGCTGGTCACCTCGCAGTCCGACACCCTGTTCGTGGTCGACACCGCGACCGGCAAGTGGCTCTGGCAGTACCGCCGCGATCAGCCCAGCGGGATGACGGTGCGCGGAGCGGCGGCGCCGGTGATCCACGACGGCCTCGTCTACCAGGGCTTCTCGGACGGCTCGCTGGTCGCGATGACCCTCGAAGAGGGCGCGGTGAAGTGGGAGCGGCGGATCACCACCAGCCCCGGCCCCAACTTCCTCGACGTCGACTCTCCGGCGGTGTTCGACGAGAGCGGCCGGGTCTACGTCGCCAGCTACAAGGACGGGGTGACCGCGCTCGACGCCAAGACCGGCGACCTGGTCTGGATCAGCGCCCAGCAGGGGATCACCAGCCTGATCTCGCGCGGCGACGTGCTGTTCACCGCCGGCGACGGCAACGTGGGCGCCCTCCACGCGGTCGATGGCCGCGCGCTCTGGACCCTGAATCTGTCGGACAAGGCGAAGCTGGCCAACGCCGGCCGGGCGCCGGTGATGGTCAAGGGGCTGTTGGTGGTTCCGACCGCGACCTCGCTGGTGTTCGTCGATCCTGCCGCCGGCCGCGCCCGCACCGCGTGGAACCCGGGCAAGGGGATCACCGCCACTCCGACCCGATCGGGCTCGCGGCTGTACGTGCTGTCGAACCTCGGCACGGTGTTCGCGATGCGGCTGAAGGGTGGCGGCAACTGAAGCAGGTGAGGGTGGTCGCGGCGCTGATCCGCAGCCCGGCCGATCCGGCCCGGTTCCTCGTCCAGCAGCGCCTGCCCGACAAGAGCCGGGCGAACCTGTGGGAATTTCCCGGCGGCAAGGTCGAGGCCGGCGAGTCCGACGCGGCCGCCCTGATCCGCGAGTGCCATGAAGAGCTGGCGGTGGAGCTCGAGGTCGGCGATCGGCTCTGGGGCACGGTGCACGCCTACGCCGATCTGACCGTCGCGCTCGAGCTCTACGCCGCCACGATCCGCGCAGGGACCCCGAAGCCGCTGGGCGCCCAGGACTTGAGGTTCTGCACTCCAGTCGAGATGCAGGCGCTGCCGTTCTGCGAGGCCGACGTGCCGCTGCTGCAGCTGCTGCTCAGCCCTGGATTCCCAGCAGGTCCATCAGCCCGACGATGAAGGTCAGCGGGTGGGGCGGGCACCCCGGCACGTAGAGGCTGGGGGTGAAGCGGCCGAGGAAGCCGCGGTCGAGCTCGGGCGAGTCGGCGTAGAGCCCTCCGGAGATCGCGCACGCCCCGAACGAGATCACGAACTTCGGATCCGGCAGCCCCAGCCACGCCCGCTCGAGCGCCTCGTGCATGTGCTTCGTCAGCGGCCCGCTGATCACCACCGCATCGGCGTGCCGGGGCGAGGCGACGAAGTCGATGCCATAGCGGCTCATGTCGAAGTTCACGTTGCTCGCCGCGTTCAGCTCGAGCTCGCAGCCGTTGCAGCCGCCCGACGACACCGATCGCAGCTTCAGCGACCGGCCGAACAGCTGCTTCAGGCCCTGCGAGACCTTCACCGGCGACGGCTCGCCCGCTCCTTCGCGCACCACCAGCCCCTCGCGGGTGTCGGAGGCCATCTTGAAGCCGTTGGTGAAGCCGATCTTGTTCACCGGGCAGGCCAGCTCGCACTCGCGGCAGAAGGTGCAGCGGCCCAGATCGATCCGCACCGGATCGAGCGCGATCGCCCCGGTGGGGCAGACCGGCAGGCAGGCGGTGCAGCCCGCCTCGCAGGCGGTAGCGCGGATCACCGGCAGCCCGCGAAACCCGGCGGGCGACGCCTTGCGCAGATCGACGATGTATTGCCGACCCTGCGAGATCCTGACTTTGAGCGAGCTGAACATGGGCGCTAGAGATCGTTTCCGCAGTACGAGAGATCGAAGCTCTTGTTGCAGATCGGGAAGTCCGAGATCTCGTTCTCTCGCAGGCTGAGCGCGAGGGCAAACCAGTTGCGCAGCGACGGGTCCTGTACCTTGTAGTGGCGCAGCCCGCCAGCCGCGTCGGTCTCGAGGCAGTGCACCACCTCGCCCCGCCACCCTTCGCAGACGGCGACCGCGAGGGTGTCGGGCTTGAGCGCGCCCACCCGCGCCGCGTCGGGGGAGCAGGTGGGAAAGGCGTCGAGCACCTCCTCCAGCCAGCGCAGCGACTCGTCGATCTCGCGGATTCGCACCACCGCCCGGGCCCAGCAGTCGCCGCTGTTCTCGATCACCCCCCGGATCCCATACCGCAGGTGCACCGGACCCGGCAGGTCGGCGCGCGCGTCGACCTCGATCCCGCTGGCCCGCGCCGCCACGCCCACGATCCCCAGCTCGATCGCCTGCTCGCGGGTCACCCGCCCGATGCCCTTCAGGCGGTGCTGCACGCTGCGGGCGCCGAGCAGGTGGGGGTTGATGATCGCCAGGTCGTCTTTGAGCAGCTTCAGGTTGGCCCGCAGCGTCGCCTGCTGGCCCGACTCGAGCTTCGCCCACGCGCCCCCGGGCCGGACCCAGCCGCGGCCGAACCGGCTGCCGCAGGCGAGCATCGAGCTGTTGATCGCCGTGGTTCGCAGCCGGCCGTAGGTGGTCCCGCCCTGCAGGAAGGCGATGTCGGTCGCCATCCCGGCCAGCGAGGCCAGGTGCATCGCGATCCGCTCCAGCTCGAGCCCGATCGCCCGCGAGACCTGGGCCTCGAACGACGTCGTCACCCCGGCCAGCGCCTCGAGCGCCTCGCAGTACGCCCAGGCATGCGCGACGCTGGTGTCGCCGGCGATCGTCTCCACCAGCGGGCCGAGCGCCCGGGGATCCTTCTTCAGCAGCAGCGCCTCGACCCCGCGGTGCTGGTAGCCCAGCTGGATCTCGAGGTGGTGAACCACCTCGCCCAGGCACATGAAGCGGAAGTGGCCCGGCTCGATCACCCCGGCGTGAATCGGCCCGACCGCGACCTCGTGCACCTCTTTGCCCTTCAGCGAATAGAACGGGTAGGGCGCGTCGCTGCGCACCGGCTTGAGCCAGGGGTGCTCGTGCAGCCTCAGCCCGTACTGCTCGTGCAGCTCGCGCTCGAAGATCTGAAAGGCCGGCAGCTCGGCGCTCAGCGCCCGGTGGCTGTGGGGGCGCGACAGCCCGGTGCGCAGCACGCTCAGCTTGCCGTTGGCAGACAGCACCGCGGTGATCACCACCTGGCCCGAGTCGTCGGCCGGCCGCCCGTAGTAGCCGACCAGCCGGGCGCCTTCGCTCAGCTGCGCCCGCAGCCGCTCGAAGAACGCTTCCTTGCGGCAGGTGTGCTCGGCCGGATCGACGACCAGCGCGCTCATTGGGTCCCCAGCGAGCTGGCGACCTGGCGGAACAGCAGGTTGATCGGCGCGGGCAGGTACAGCCCCATCGCCACCAGGAAGACGAGGAAGAGCAGCTTGGGGATCACCGCGCCGCGCGGCTGGGGGGCGATCTCCATCACCCGCTGCGAGGTGCCCCACACCATCGGGAACACCGACCGGCCGGTGGCGACGAAGGTGATCATCAGGATCGCGCAGAAGATCACGAACACCGCGAAGTGCTCGCCGCTGACCAGCGCGCTCATGATGATCAGCTCGCCAAGGAAGCTGCCGAACGGCGGGAACCCGAGCAGCGCGAAGGTGCCGACGAGGAAGAACATCCCGCTCTCGGGCAGATCCTTGATCAGCCCGCTGACCTCGCGCATGTCCTCGGTCTTGTACTGGGCGCGGATCTTCCCGGCGGTGAGGAAGAGGATCGACTTGATGATCGCGTTGCTCACCACGTACAGCAGCACCCCGAAGGTGGCGAGCCGGCCGATCCCGAGGCCGACCGCGATCACCCCGCCGTGGTTGAGCGAGGCGTAGGCGATCAGCCGCTTGTAGTTGCGGGTGGCGATGATCCCGAACGACGAGACCACCATCGTCGACACCCCCAGGCCGACCAGCGAGAAGGTGACCAGCGACTGGTTGGTGGCCTGGTAGGCCTGCAGCACCCGCAGCACCGCCACCAGCACCACGTTGAACTGCACGCTGGCCAGCAGCGCGGTGACCGGCGGCGGAGCGGCGTCGTACGTCTCGGGCAGCCACGCGTACATCGGCGCCAGCCCGAGCTTGGTCCCGAACCCGAGGAACAGCAGCAAGATCCCCAGCCGCCGCCAGATCTCGGGCTCGGCGCTGGTGGTGGCCGCGATCTGATCGAGGAAGTAGGTCGGCTCGTGGGGCCCCAGTTCCATGCTGCGGGCCAGGCAAGCAAACCCGAGCAGCGCCAGCGCGAGGCCCACGCTCGAGAACACCATGTACCGGCCCGACGCCCGCACCGCCTTCGGGTTGCCGCCGTGCTGGATCAGCGGCACCGCCGACAGCGCGGTGACGACGATGAACGCCCACATCGCCAGCAGGTGGTTGGAGAGCACCGCCAGGTTGCCGGCGGCGATGAAGATCAGCGACAGCGCGACGAACCGCTCGATCCGGTGGCGCAGCTGCGGGGTGTTCCACACCCGGGCGTAGACGTAGGTGGCGATGCCGAGGAACAGGGCGTTGATCAGCATCAGGAACAGCTGCGAGGTCGGGTCGAGGACGATGTAGCGCTGGACCAGGTAGAGCGGGCGCGAGGTCTCGACCCCGAAGGCGATCGCGGTGGCCAGGCCGGCGTCGAGCAGCGCCACTCCGACCAGCAGCAACATGCTCTGCCGCTTGAGGAACCAGGCGAGCAGGGCCCCCAGCGCCGGCACCGCCACGATGAGCAGGATGATCACAGCGCCGGCCCCTCGACCCACTCGGCGGGGGCGTTGGCGACCTTGCGCAGGTACCAGCCGAAGGTCAGCACGGTCGCGACGAAGATGGTGACCAGGCCCAGCTGCACCGGCAGGGGAATGTGCGGCTCGCTGGCCAGCTCGAAGAGGGCGATCGCGTTCTCGATCCGCAACACGCCGATCAGCTGGCTGACCGGCTGATCCTGGCTGGCGAGCACCAGCAGCCCCAGCAGCAGCGCCGCGGCCGCGACCGCCAGGTGGGTCGAGGCCTGCTCTTCGGCGAACACCCCGTTGGCGAAGCGGAAGGACACCACCACCAGCACCCCGACGATGGTCCAGAACAGCAGGTTGGCGGGGATGATGTCGTTGCGGGCCGGGGTCTTCAGCTCGTTGAGCACCCGGTAGAGCCAGACCGGGACGAAGACGCCGCGCACCAGCACCAGCTCGGCGAACAGCGCGATCCGGCCCGGGGTGAGGGTGGGGTCGACGGTGAGCTCCATCGCCATCCAGCCCAGCAGCAGCCCCTGGACCGCGAGCCCGAGCAGCGAGGTGCGCCAGCTGGCGACGAACATCGGCACCAGCACCACCAGCAGGTAGGCGATCAGCAGGTAGGTCATCGGCGCGCTCCGAAGTCGAAGGCGGCGGTGAGCAGCGCCAGCAGGCCCACCAGCGAGCCGAGCACCAGGTAGGTCGGCACCGCCTTCAGCTGCAGCCGGGCGGTCAGCGCCTCGACGCAGCCGATCGCGATCGCCACCGCGAAGGTCAGGCCGAGGCTGACCGCCGCCACCCAGATCGCCGGCTCCCCGGGGCCCAGCGGGTTGAGCAGCGCCGCGATCAGCCCGGCGCCGATCGTCAGCTTCAGCCCCGTGGCGTACTGCAGCGCAGCCAGGTCCGGCCCGCTGTGATCGAGGATCATCACCTCGTGGATCATCGTCAGCTCGAGGTGGGTGCTCGGGTCGTCGATCGGAACCCGCGCCGCCTCGAGCTGGAGGATCAGGAACAGGGTCAGCGCGCACCCGACCCGGACGACGATCGCCGCCGGGGTCACCGCCTGCACCGGCAGCAGCTCGGCGAACGACGAATGGCCGCTGGCCGCGGCGAGGGTGCCGAGGGCGAGGAACAGCCCCGGCTCGGCGAGCGCGGCCCAGGTCGCTTCCCGGCTGGCTCCCATGCCCTCGAACGGGCTGCCGGTGTCGAGCGCGGCGAGGATCATCAGCGCCCGGCCCAGCGCCCAGAGGTAGGCCAGCGCGACGAAGTCGAGCGCGAACGACAGCGGGGCGGCCCGGCCCACCAGCGGCACCAGCAGTCCGGAGACGAAGGTGGTCGCCAGCACCACCAGCGGGGCGAGGCGGAAGATCCCGGTCGTCACCTCGCTGTAGACGGGGCGCTTCTTCAGCAGCCGCCACAGGT
Source organism: Myxococcaceae bacterium (assembly GCA_018262385.1). GTDB lineage: Bacteria > Myxococcota > Myxococcia > Myxococcales > Myxococcaceae > JAGSPQ01. The sequence continues at coordinate 6,505 of JAGSPQ010000048.1, forward strand.
CGAACCCGCCCTGCAGAATCGGCGGCCCCTTGCGGCCCGACCACCGCGCCCGGGTGCGGTTGATGATCCCGACCAGCACGATCGGCAGCAGCAGCAGCGCGGCGAGGTGGGCGAGGATCGTCACAGCAGCCCCAGCTTGCCGGCGAACAGCAGGCCGATCATGATCACCAGCACCAGCAGCCCCAGCCCGAACGACAGCCGCGACTCCTCGGAGATCTTCGCCGCCGTCTCGGTGACCAGCTGATCGCTGTTGCCGATCAGCTCGAACATCCGCCGCTCGACCGCGTCCACGCTGTGGGTGTGGAGGTAGTCGCCACTTTGCGGAAAGGGCCCGACCGGCAGCTTCTCGCGCCGCAGCATCGGCAGCACCCCGGCGAACAGCCGGCTGAGCGGAGCGGTGAACGAGGTCCCGGTGTACTGGATGCGGGCGGTCGGGGCGGGGTAGCCGCAGCTCCAGGTGACGTGGGTGCGCGCCGGCGCGCGAGTGGCCAGCCACCCGCGCAGCAGCACCAGCCCGCCGACGATCACGATCAGCAGCGCGGCGAGGTTGGCGATCGGCGCCAGCAGGGCCACCGGGTCGACCGCGCGCGGGGCGGCGGCGGGCACCAGCTGGGTGAACAGCCGGGCCGGAGCGGCGACCAGCCGGAACGCCAGATCGGGCGCCAGGCCGATCGCGAGGATCCCCGCGGCGTGGACGCCCATCGTCAGCAGCATCGCCGGGTGGGTGGGGGTCTTCGGGTGCACGGCCGGATCGCGCGGCACCCCGAGGAAGGTCAGCCCGAACGAGCGGACCACCGCGAAGGCCGAGATCCCACCCACCATCGCCAGGACCGCGGCCGCGAACACCAGCGCGGTGCGCTCCAGCCCTCCGACCGGCACCGGCTCGAGCAGGCTGCCGAAGATCAGAAACTCGCTGGTGAAGCCGTTGAGCCCGGGCATCCCGGCGATCGCCAGCCCGCCGACGAGGAAGCACAGCCCCACCCACGGGAGCTTGCGCAACAACCCCCCGAGCCGCTCGAGATCCACGGTGTGGGTCGACTGGTAGACCCCGCCCGCCGCGTAGAACAGCAGGCACTTGAAGATGGCGTGGTTGAGGATGTGGAGGATCCCGCCGGTGAAGCCCAGCGCCACCAGCGTCGGCTGTTGCCAGCACAGCCCGAGGGTGCCGACCCCGAACGCCATCCCGGCGATCCCGACGTTCTCGGTCGACGAGTACCCGAGCAGCCGCTTCAGATCGCGCTGCGAGGTCGAGTAGAGCGCGCCGACCACCGCCGACAGCGCCGAGAACCCGATCAGGGTCCACCCCATCCACGCCTCGGGGTTCTTGATCAGCAGGGTGAAGCGCAGCAGCCCGAACAGCCCCGCCTTGTGAATCACCCCCGACATCAGCGCCGAGACGTGCGCCGGCGCGGCCGAGTGGGCGCGCGGCAGCCAGGTGTGGAAGGGGAAGAACGCCGACTTCAACCCGAAGGCGATCACCAGCAGCAGGAAGGTGGTGTCGCGCAGCGTGCTGGGGGTGTTGAGGAAGGTGGAGAACGACTCGAAGTCCATCGAGCCGGTCTGGCTGTGCAGCACCATCAGCGCCGCGACGAGGAAGAACAGGCCCAGGTGGGTCGAGACCAGGTAGTTGAAGCCGGCGAAGCGGATCTTCTGGTTGCCGTAGTCCCAGATCACCAGCAGCCAGGCGCAGACCGCCGCGATCTCCCAGCCGAGGAGGAAGACGATCGCGCTCTCGAGCGTGTAGATCATCAGGAACGACAGCGCGGTCAGGTTGAGCAGCGCGAAGTGGGCGCCGACGTGGCGGGTGCCGAACGAGGGGCGCAGGTAGCCGACCGCGTAGATCGACCCCAGCAGCACCATCGGCAGCGACCAGACGAGGAAGAAGGCGCCCAGCGCGTCGAGGTGCACCGCGATCTGATCGACCGGGTAGGACCAGGTGAAGACGTCGCGCAGCTCGGTGCCCGGCTGGGCGAGAATCGGCAGCGTCGTCATCACCACGCAGACGGTGGCGATCGCCTGGGTGAGCAGGCTCGCGGCCACCCGCTGGACGTTGCTGCGCAACAGAATCGAGAGCGCGGCCCCGATCAGCAACACCAGCGCGGAGATCGCGATCAGGTTCATCTTCCCGCTGCCCCGGCTGGGTGAGCGCTCATCGCGCTTCCTGCTCCACTGGCGGGGTCAGCTGATACTTGAGCAGCTTGGTGTACAGCGTCCGCAGCCCCAGCCCGAGCGCAGCGGCCGCCTCGCGCCGGGTGCGGCAGCTGCGCAGGGTGGCGGCGATCAGCTCGCGCTCGGCGGCCTCGAGGGTGGTGCCGACGGTGATCGAGACCACGCCGTCGGAGGTGCCGACGTACGGCCGGGCGGTCGGGTGCAGGGGCAGCGCGGCGAACCCCTCGGTGCCGATCGTCTCGCCCGAGGCGAGCACCGCCGCGCTCTCGATCGCGTTCTTCAGCTCGCGGACGTTGCCCGGCCAGTCGTAGGCCATGATCCGCATCAGCGCCTGGGGCGAGATGCCCTGGATCTTCTCTTCGTTGCGCCGGTTGAAGTCGGCGATGAACGAGTCGATCAGCGCCGGAATGTCTTCCTTGCGATCGCGCAGGGGCGGGATCCGCAGGGTCACCACCTTGAGCCGGTAGTAGAGATCTTCCCGGAACCGGCCGGCGGCGATCGCCGCCTCGAGGTTCCGGTTGGTCGCCGCCACCACGCTCAGGTCGACCCGCACCTTGGTGGTGCCGCCCACCCGGCGGAAGGTGTTCCGCTCGAGCACCCGCAGCAGCTTCGCCTGGGTCGACGGATCCATCTCGCCGATCTCGTCGAGGAAGAGGGTGCCTCCGTCGGCGAGCTCGAAGATCCCCTTCTTGCGCTCGGCCGCTCCGGTGAAGGCGCCTTTCTCATGGCCGAACAGCTCGTTCTCCAGCAGATCGCGCCCGAGCGTGGCGCAGCTGATCGGCACGAACAGCCGGTGCCGGCGGGGGCCGCGCATGTGGAGCGCGCGGGCGATCAGCTCCTTGCCGGTGCCGCTCTCACCGAGCACCAGCACGTTCGTCTTGTAGCGGGAGATCTTCTCGACCATCCCCAGCAGGGCGCGGATCGGTGGCGAGGAACCCACCAGCCCGGCGAACCCCGAGCCCGGTTCGGTCGGCGGCGCGGCCGGGCTGCCCCTGTTTCTGGTCGACGGCATCGC
>JAGSPQ010000636.1 GCA_018262385.1 Myxococcaceae bacterium
GATGCGTCCCCCGCGTCGTCGGCGACGAGGAAGCACACCTTGTGAACCGGGTGGCAAGAGACCGGCTCGCCCTTGCTCCTCGCCAGGCAGTCCGCATCACTGCTGCAGCGCGGAAGGCTCTCACACCCGGTCAGGGCGGTGACGACGAACAGGCAACCCAGACTGGCAACGATTGAACGCATTGCTTCCCCCAAACGCGATTTCGCAGCGCCCTTCTACGGGCTTGTGCGAAATGCGCAAATCGGATCGCTCAGGCGTTGCGCATCGCATCCAGCGCGAGCTGCCAACGCCCCTGCGCCTTCAACACCCGCTCGACGAAGTCGCGCGCCGCGCCGTGGCCGCCGTTGAGCTTGCTGACGAAGTCCGCTGCCTGCCGCACCTCGAGCGCTGCGTCGGCGGGGCAGGCGGTCAGGCCGGCCAGCTCCATCGGGGGCAGGTCGTTGGTGTCGTCGCCCATGTACGCGCAGTCCGACGGCTTGAAGCCGAGCGAGGTGCACAGCGTCTGCAGCCCGGGCGCCTTGTACTTCTGCCCCTGGAGCACCGCCGCCAGCTTCAGCTCTTCCCCGCGGATGGCGACGATCTTCGAGGTGCGCGCGGTGAGCACCGCCGACGGCAGCCCAGTGAGCCGCGCCATCACCAGCGAGTGGCCGTCCTTCACGTTGAAGCGCTTGAACGCCTCGCCGTCGGGCCCGTAGTACAGCCCGCCGTCGGTGAGCACGCCGTCGACGTCGAACACCAGCAGCTTGATTCCGCGCGCCGCCTTGTTGAATGCCGCCGGCGTCATCGCTGGTGCCCCAGCGCCCGGCGGATCGCCAGCACGTCCTTGAGCACCTGCTCGAACATCTCGAAGGTGAGCGAGCACGGCCCGTCGCACAGCGCGGCGTCGGGGTTCTCGTGCACCTCGGTGAACAGCGCGTCGATTCCGGCGGCCGCGGCGGCGCGCGCCAGCAGGGGCACGAACTTCCGTTCTCCCGCCGTCTCGCCTTCTCCCGCGCTGGGCAGCTGCACCGAGTGGGTGGCGTCGAAGCAGGTGACCAGCCCGGCCTCGCGCATGATCCCGAAGCCGCGCATGTCGACCACCAGGTTGCGGTAGCCGAACGAGGCGCCGCGCTCGGCGACCAGCACGTTCGGGTTGCCCGAGTCGAACGCCTTCCGCGCGCTGTGGACGATGTCCATCGGCGAGACGAACTGGCCCTTCTTCAGGTTCACTCCCCGGCCGGTCTTCGCCACCGCGACCACCAGGTCCGTCTGCCGGCAGAGGAACGCCGGCACCTGGATGATGTCGGCGACCTCGGCGATCGCGTCGACCTGCTCGAGGCCGTGCACGTCAGTGAGGATCGCCACCCCGCATTCCTTCTTCACCCGGGCGAGGATCCGCAGGCCCTCTTTCAGCCCCGGCCCCCGAAACGACTTCAGGCTGGTGCGGTTGGCCTTGTCGAAGCTGCACTTGAACGCGAACGGCACCTGCAGCCGCTCGCACACTTCCCGCACCCGCCGGGCGTGGCGCAGCACCAGCTCTTCGGACTCGATCACGTCGGGCCCGGCGAGGACGAACAGGCTCTGGCCTTCGCCGACCTGCTTTCCGCAGAGGGAGATCATGCCGGGCGCAGGTCGCGCTGCTGCTGCGCCGCCCGGATGAAGCCGGAGAACAACGGGTGCGCCGCCCACGGCTTGCTCTGGAACTCGGGGTGGAACTGGCAGCCGATGAAATGCGGGTGGTCGGTCAGCTCGATCATCTCGACCAGGTTCAGCTCGGTGTTCACCCCCGAGAAGACCAGCCCGGCTTCCTGCAGCCGGTTGCGGTAGGCGTTGTTCACCTCGAAGCGGTGGCGGTGCCGCTCGCTCACCAGGTCCGCTCCGTAGAGCTTCTGCGCCAGCGAGCCGGCCTTGAGCGCGCAGGGGTAGGCGCCCAGCCGCATCGTGCCGCCCTTGTCGGTCACGTTCTGCTGCGACTCCATCAGGCTGACCACCGGGTCGGGCGTCTTCTCGTCGAACTCGAGCGAGTTGGCCTGCGAGAGGCCCAGCACGTGGCGGGCGTACTCGATTACCGCCATCTGCAGCCCGAGGCAGATCCCGAAGAACGGGATCTTCTTCTCCCGCGCGTACTTCACCGCCGCGATCTTCCCTTCGGTGCCACGCACCCCGAAGCCGCCGGGCACCAGCACCGCGTGGCAGTCGGACAGCAGCGCCTGCGCTCCCTGGGCCTCGACTTCCTGCGAGTCGACGTACTTCAGCGTCACCTTCACGTCGTTGGCGATCCCGCCATGCAGCAGCGACTCGTTGAGCGACTTGTAGGCTTCCTTCAGGTCGACGTACTTGCCGACGATCGCGATCTTCACCTCGCCCTTGGAGGGCCGCATCGCCTTCTCGACGATCCCTTCCCACCGCTCGAGGCGCGCGCCGCGGGTCCAGATGTTCATGATCTCCGACAGCCGCTCGTCGAGCCCCTGGCGGTGCAGCTCCATCGGCAGCATGTAGATCGACGCCACGTCGGGCGAGACGAAGACGTTGCCCGGCTCGACGTTGCAGAACATCGCGATCTTGTCCTTCATCTCCTGCGAGATCTCCGGCCGGTCGGTGCGGCAGATGAGGATGTCGGGCTGGATGCCGATCTCGCGCAGCTTCATCACCGAGTGCTGGGTGGGCTTGGTCTTCACCTCGCCCGCAGCGGCGATGTACGGCAGCAGGGTGAGGTGGACGTAGCAGGCGTTGCCCGCCCCGACGTCGTAGCGCATCTGGCGGATCGCCTCGAGGAACGGCAGCGACTCGATGTCGCCCACCGTGCCGCCGACCTCCACCAGCACCACCTCGCGGCCTTCGGCGGCGGCGCGGATGTTGGCTTTGATCTCGTCGGTGATGTGCGGAATCACCTGCACCGTCTTGCCGAGGTACTCGCCCCGCCGCTCCTTCTGAATCACCGAGTGGTAGACGCGGCCGGTGGTGAAGTTGTTGAGCCGCGACATCTTCGCGTTGGTGAACCGCTCGTAGTGGCCGAGGTCGAGGTCGGTCTCCGCCCCGTCGTCGGTGACGTAGACCTCGCCGTGCTGGAACGGGCTCATCGTCCCGGGGTCCACGTTGATGTACGGGTCGAGCTTGACGAGCGTGAGGTCGAGGCCCCGGTTCTCGAGCAGCGCGGCCATCGAGGCCGACGCCATTCCCTTACCCAGTGAGCTGACGACGCCGCCGGTGACGAAGATGAACTTGGTCTTCCTGGAGCGCATATCCCGGTATTCACCATGCGCCCCGCCGGAGTCAACGCCGATGGCAACGGGTGTGTTAGGTGCTCACGCATGAGAGCGCCGGTCCTGCTCGCCTGCTTGCTGGTCTTTTCGGCGGAGGCCGCGGGGAAGAGGGCGAAGAAGGCTCCCCCGCCGCCGCCCCCGGTGCTGACCGCTCCGTCGGAGAAGCTGGCAGACGCGATGGGGAGCAAGGCCGCCGAGATGCTGGCCGCAGCGACGAAGTTCGAGATCGCCCGCACCAGCTATACCCAGGGGATCCGGCCCGCGCCGGACAAGGCGATCGGCTCGGACTTCCAGCGCGAGTCGGCCTGGAAGGAGCTGCCCAAAGCCGAGGTCGAGAAGTTCAAGGCGATCTTCTACGACGAGAAGTCGTTTCGCCTCGCGGCCAACGTCTCGGGCTGCAACTTCGTGCCGGACGTGGTGTTTCAGCTCACCAGCGCCAGCCTCGACACCCAGCAGCGCCGTCCCCGGGATGGCGTTGGACCTGAAGCCGGGGCGCAAGAAGCTGCTCGAGTTGGTGAAGGCGCTGCTGCCCCAGGACGCCCAGCTGCGCGAGCTGAAGTAACGCGCTACGGGAACTTCGCCCGGTAGTCCTCGAGGCTGCAGCGGATGACCTCCAGCGCCTCGTCCCGCCCGTAGATCTCGGGGATCTCGGTGGCCGGCTGGGTCAGGTCGGGCGACTGCTTGTAGGTGAGGAAGTAGTGGCGGAGCCGATCGACCAGCGCGACCGGCGCGTCGAGGATGTCCTTGTAGGCGCCGTAGACGTTGTCGCCTTTGAGCACGGCGACGATCTTGTCGTCCGCCTCCATCCCGTCGATCATCCGCAGCCCGCCGATCGGCACCGCGGGCACCAGCAGGTTGCCGTGGGAAATCGGCTTCTCGGTCAGCACGCAGACGTCGAGCGGATCTCCGTCGCCTATGATCCCCGGCCGGTTGAGCCGTTCGGCGCAGCGCGCGGCGACCCGTTCGGCGCAGTAGGTGCGGGGGATGAAGCCGTAGAGGGTGGGCGGCACGCTGGAGAACTTCTGCGGGCGGTCGACCCGCAGCAGGCCCGAGTCCTTGTCGAGCTCGTATTTCACCGCGTCGGTGGGGACCATCTCGATGTAGCAGATGAAGACTTCGGGCCCGCCCGGGAGGATCCCGTGCCACGGGTGGGCGGTGAACGGTTGATTCATGGGGGCGCAGGCTAGCCCGTCAGGGCGGGTAGGTTTTCGGCAGTTTCAGCAGCGCCGCCTCGGCGAGCGGGAGGTCGGCCGGGGAATCGACCGCCTGCCCGCGATGCTTCGTCTCGCAGCAGAGGATCCGGATCCCGTGGCCGAGCGCGCGCAGCTGCTCGAGGCTCTCGGCCTGCTCGAGCGCGGTGGGGGGAAGGGCGGCCAGCTGCAGCAGCGTGTGGCGCCGGTAGCCGTAGATTCCCAGGTGCGCCCAGCGCGGCACCCCCGCCTTCGGATCGCGCGCGAACGGCAGGTCGGCCCGGGAGAAGTAGAGCGCGTGGCCGGACTGATCGCGCACCACCTTCACCACGTTCGGGTTGCCGCGCTCGGCCTCGTCGAGCGGGCGGACCAGGGTGGCCATCGCCACCTGCGGGTCCTTGAACGCCTGGCCGAGGATCCACAGCGCCTCGGGGTGAATCGCCGGCTCGTCGCCCTGCACGTTGACCAGCACGTCGTCGTCGGCACCCGGGCGGCGCTGGGCGACCTCCGCCACCCGGTCGGTGCCCGAGGGGTGGGCGGGCGAGGTCAGCTCGACGGTGCCGTGGAACGCCTTCACCGCGTCGGCGATCCGCCCGTCGTCGGTGGCGATCACCACCTCGTCGAAGGTGCGCGCCTCGAGGCAGCGATCCCAGACGTGCTGGATCATCGGCTTGCCGCTGATCAGCGCCAGCGGCTTGCCGGGGAAGCGGGCGGCGGCGTGCCGCGCGGGAATGATGGCGATTAGGCGCGGCATCCGGCGGGTCTTAGCCCGGAGATTTCTTTCTCACCACTCACTTATCGGCATTGGGTTGAGGCGGCGGGGGATGATCATAAAGTGCGCCCCATGACTGGAAAAATCGATCGCCTCCCCAACGCGGCCCGTCCCCGGGTCGAGCGCACCCAGGTGGAGACGCCGACCAGGACCGCGGCGGTCTCGCGGGTGGCTCCGGGGGTGAAGAACGCGTTCAGCAACGGCACCCCGAGCGCGATCGGCTCGGGCGGCGAAGGCCAGCACCTGGCCCGCACCGCGGGGCCCGACGCGCTGTGGGGCAAGTCGCCCGAGCGCGGGCCGAACATGGATCCGCACCAGTTCGACAAGCTCACCCCGGCCCAGCGGCAGGAGAAGCTGACCGAGCTGCGCGCCCACCGCGACGAGCTGCACGTGAAGATCCTCGAGCGGGTGGTCGAGCTCGACAAGCAGTGGCAGAGCGCGCCCACCGCGACGAAGGAAGAAGCGCTCAAGCACTACGCCGAGACCAGCGAGGCGCTGGATCCGCAGACTGCCCAGGAGCTGCGCGGGATGCTGCGGCAGGCGGAGGTCGCCCAGCGGCGCATCGATCGGCTGCGGACGAGCCGCGACGGAATGCCGCCGGCGCGCCACGCCACCGCCGAGACCCGGGCCCGCCGGGCCGAGCTGAACAAGGAGCTGCGGGCGGCGCGCAAAGAGCACAAGGAGGCGGTCAAAGAGGCGACCGCGGTGGTGGACGAGAAGGGGCTGAAGATCGACCGCCTCGCGGTGACCGAGCAGGTGATCGACCCCAGCGCGCCGAAGGCGAGCGAGGGCACCTCGCTGCTGGGGATGGTGAAGAACTTCTTCAAGTTCACCTGGCTGAGCGACTTCCTCTTCTCGACGATCATCGACTTCCAGGACCGCAGCTCGGAGAAGTACGTCCACGAGGCGGCGCGGCAGCGCGAGGCCGCCGACACCGCGGCCCACCTGCAGAAGATCGACCACCGCGAGGCGATCATCAAGCTGGCGAACGCCGCCGAGCTGGCGAAGCGGTAGCTACGGGAAGGCGATCGCGGCCGCCGGATCGCCCTGGGTGAGCCGGTAGAACTTCCGGGCTGCGAGCCCGCGCCAGGTCTGGGTGGTGAGCTGGGCATTGGGCCAGCGCACGGTGACCTCGTCGATCGCCGGGCAGCCGCCGAGCCCGAAGTGGACCACGGTGTCGTTCTGCATTCCCATGTGGCCGTAGCCGCCGCCGACCTCGCGGGTCCAGCTGCGGCCGCCGGCCTCACCCCGTCGCCGGCCAGCTCGAGCAGCAGCCACGCGCCCGGCGCCCCCTGGTTCTCGTAGAGGTGCACCTCGTTCGCCTTCCAGGTCAGCGCGCAGTCGCGGGCGGTGCCGCTGCCGACCACCACGTCGAGATCTCCGTCGCGATCGAAGTCGGCGATCGCCAGCCCGCTCACGCAGGCGTGGTGCAGGCCCCAGCTCTGGCCGCGCTCGCTGAAGGTCTGGTCGGGCAGCTGGTGAAAGACGAGGCCGAATTGATCCGGGTAGTCGCTGGCGGCGACCATCACCTCCTGGCGGCCGTCGTTGTCGAGGTCTCCTCCGGCGGCCATCAGCCCGCCCTCGTTCCAGCCGCCGGGGTGCGGCCAGATCATCCCGGTCGCCGCGTTGCCGGGGCGAGCGAGCTGGAGGTTGCCCGGGGTCGAGTTGTTGACCAGCAGCGCCGAGCTGTCGGAGCTGGCGCCGATGTGCCAGTGGCGGATCGCGGCGGTGTAGAGATCGTTGTCGCCGTCGTTGTCGACGTCGCCGCACCAGGTGGTGAAGTGGTTGCCGTTGAGGCGGAAGGGCTGATCGTCCGAGCCCACTCCCCAGTACGCGCCGGCGGGATTCGGGCAGCTGATCACCGGCGGCGCTGCTCCGATGCAGTCGGCCTGGGTCGGGTTGACG
>JAGSPQ010000637.1 GCA_018262385.1 Myxococcaceae bacterium
ACAGGCCGCCGCTGGCGGAGGTGGCCCCGCGGGCGACCGCGTTCTTCGGGGAGCTCGAGGCGAAGGCGGCGGTGCCGATCGAGGCGGTGGTGCTGTCAAAACCGCGGGTCGAGCTCCCGGCCGCGCTCCAGGAGTTCGGCACCGCTCAGCGCGAGCCGCGGCTTCGCCACACCTGGGGGCGCGGGTACCCGGATCGGGTGCGGGGCTTTCGGGGAGACTTCTCGGCCGCTCCGGATCTGGTCGTCACCCCGCGCACCGAGGCCGAGGTCGCGCTCGCGCTCGAGGTCTGCGAGCAGCAGCGGCTCACCGTCACCCCGTACGGCGGAGGCAGCAGCGTGGTCCGCGGGGTCGAGCCGGTGCTGGGCCCTGGGCACCGGGGCACGGTCAGCCTCGATCTGGGCGCGCTCGACCGGGTGCTCGAGGTCGACGCGACGTCGCGGCTGGCCCGGATCCAGGGCGGGGTGTTCGGCCCCGCGCTCGAGCAGCAGCTGGCGGTGCACGGGCTGACGCTGCGCCACTTCCCCCAGTCGTTCGAGTTCTCGACCCTCGGCGGGTGGATCGCGACCCGGGCGGGCGGACACTTCGCCACCCTCTACACCCACATCGACGAGCTGGTGCACGCGGCGCGGATGGTGACCCCGCGGGGGCTGTGGGCGAGCCAGTCGTTTCCCGCCAGCGGCGCGGGCTCGGATCCGAACCGCTGGGTCTGTGGCAGCGAGGGCACCCTGGGGGTGATCACCGAGGCGTGGATGCGGGTGCTGCCGCGGCCGACCTTCCGCGCCAGCGCCAGCGTTCACTTCGAGCGCTTCGAGGCGGCGGTGGGCGCCACCCGCGAGATCTCCCAGAGCGGCCTCTACCCGGCGAACTGCCGCCTGCTCGACCCGCAGGAGGCGCTGGTGCACGGGGTGGCGGGCGACGGCGGGTCGGTGCTGCTCCTCGCCTTCGAGTCGGCCGATCATCCGCTCGGGCCCTGGCTCGATCGGGCGGTGGCGATCGCCCAGTCGCACGGTGGCACCTGCCCGAAGGGCAAGCTCGTCCGCGACGAGCAGTCGGGCGAGCGGGGCGCGGATGCGGGCGAGAGCTGGCGGGCGGCGTTCCTCCAGGGGCCGTACCTGCAGGACGCGATGATTCAGCTGGGGGTGATCGCCGACACCTTCGAGACCGCCTGCACCTGGACCGCGTTCGCCAGGCTGTACGGCGAAGTCGGCGCCGCGATGCAGGCCGCGCTCGAGCAGGTCTGCGGCGGCGGAGTCGTCACCTGCCGCTTCACCCACGTCTACCCCGACGGCCCGGCGCCGTACTTCACCTTCATCGGCAAGGCGCGGCGCGGCGCGGAGCTCGAGCAGTGGGCGCAGCTGAAGGCCGCGGCCAGCGACGCGCTGCAGAAGTGGGGCGGGACGATCACCCACCACCACGCGGTCGGCCGCACCCACCGGCCCTGGTACGACCGCGAGCGCCCCGAGCCGTTCGCCCAGGCGCTCGGGGCCGCGCGGCGGGCGGTGGATCCAGCCGGAATCCTCAACCCTGGGGTGCTGACCGGATGACTGTTCCGACCGCGGCGAAGAAGCAGCAGCACCGGGCAGGCGTGGCCTTCGTCTGCGCGCTCGGCGCCGTGGCGGCGATCGCGGCGCCCAACTTCCTCAAGTACCGCTACAAGTCGAAGCAGGCCGAGGCGAAGTACATGCTGAAGGTCCTGCTCACCAAGGAGCAGGAATTTCGCAGCGCCCGCGGCTACTGGGCGACCACCCCGCGCGAGCTGGCCGAGATCGTCGCCAGCCCGCCCCGCACCAGCACCTGCTTTCTCGGGCCGTCGGCGGGGTGGGGGGGAGCGGCGGGGGTGAAGTTCGAGCAGCTTCCCCCGGCGGTGCGCGATCGGCTCACCGCCAACCTCGCCGCGGTCGCCGCCCAGAAGGACCCGCGCCAGCTCGCCGGCGACCTGGTGATCGCCTGCGCGGTGAACCTCGACGACGACCCGGAGCTCGAGGTGTGGACGATCAGCGCCGCCGACCCGACCCCGCGGCGCGCGTTCGCGGATCTCGGCGAATAGCGCTCAGGGGCGCTGCATCGGCGCCGGCATCGGCCCGGGCACGGGGGCGCGCGGCGGCTGGGCGAGCTCCTGCTTCAGCTGGGCGATTCCCTGGCGCAGCATCGGGGGCTGCTCGTCGGGCGGCGCCTCGTTGACGTACCGCTCGAACTGCTCGAGCGCTCGCTGACGGTCGTCGGCCTGGAGCGCGATCATCCCCGCGAACAGCCGCGCGTCCCAGGCGTCCTCGAAGGTGTCGGCCACGTGCTGCAGCTCGTCGAGCGCGGGCGAGGTCTGCCCCTGGACGGCGAGCATCACTGCCCGGTGGGTGCGGGTCTGCACGTGGTACGGGTCGATCGCGGTCGCGCGGCGCACCAGCGGCGCGGCGTCGTCGAACAGCTGCCGGTCGATCAGCGCCTTCGCGGCGGCGCTGAGCGCGTCGATGTCGTCGGGAGATCGGTTGGCGCGATCCATCACCGCCTTCAGCTCGAGATCTTCCGGCGGCGCGCCCTGCATCGGGCCCCGGGAGTCGCTCGGCACCCCTCCGGTCATCCCCGCGCCGTCTTCGCGCGCCTTCGATTCCTGCGAGAGGACGACGCCCAGCACCACGAAGAAGCCGACCACCCCGGCGCCCAACAGCGCACCCTTGAGCGCCGGGTTCTGGGCGAAGAACCCCGTCGCCTCGGCCTGGGCGACCTTCTTCGCGGCCCGCGCTTCGGCCTTCAGGGCGTCGTGCTTCGCGCCGGCGCGCTCGCGCAGCACCGCGGCCGCGGCCTGCTCGAGCCGCGCCTGCTCGGCGGCCCACGCCTCGGGCGACTGGAGGTGCTTCTGGGCGGTGTGGCCCTTCAGCTGGAGGATCAACGCCTGGTAGCGCGTCTCGAGATCCTCGGGCGACGAGGCCGGGGCGGACGGCGCGTGCTTGCGCAGCGAGATCAGCAGGAACGTCACCGCCGCGACCAGCGCCGCGCCGATCGCCAGGATCCCCGGCAGCCAGTTGGTCTCGGGGGCGTTCATGGCTTGTCCAGGTCTGCCCGTACCTGGGCGAGGAAGTCGTCCGACGCCGGCGCTTCGACCGGAACCGTCGCCACCGTCTTCTTCTTCACCTGGCTCAGGATCACCACCAGCCCGACGCCGAGCAGCAGCACCGGCCCCAGCCAGAGGAAGGCGTTGAGCCCGTCTTTCTTCGGCTCGAGCAGCACCCACTCGCCGTAGCGGGCGATGAAGTAGGTCTCGATCTCTTCGTCGCTGCGATCCTGGGCGACCAGCTCGCGCACCTTGTCCAGCTGGGCCCGCGCCATCGAGGCGGGCGAGTCGGAGATCGCCACCCCCTGGCAGACCGCGCAGCGGAACTTCTTCCCCAGCCGCATCACGCGCTGCTCGCGCTGCTGATCCAGCGGGTCGACCGCGGGCCGCACCGGCGCGTACCCCTGACCGGAAATCAACGACACCACCAGCGCGAGGGAGGCGAGCACTAGAGGATCTCCTCGATGCGCTTGGCGAGGGTGGGCGGATCGATCGGGAACGCGTACTTGCCGAGGATGGTCCCCGACTTGTCGATGAAGTAGGTCTCGGGCACGCCCGCCACGCCGTAGTCGACCGCGACGGTCGACTTGAGGTCGAACAGCTGCGGCCAGCCGCCGCCGTTGGCCTTCAGGAACGCCTTGGTGTTCTCTTCGCTGTCTTCGAAGACCACCCCGAGGAAGACCACCTCGCGGCCGTACTTCCGGTAGCCCCACTCGAGGGTGGGGTGCTCCAGCTTGCAGGGCCCGCACCAGGTCGCCCAGAAGTTGAGGACGATCGGCTTGCCGATGTAGTCCTTGAGCTGAACCATCTCGCCGGTGTCGAGCCGCTTCATCGTGAACATCGGCGCCTTGGAGCCGGCGAGCATGAACGGCACGGCGTGCGGGTCGGTGCCGAAGCCCGCGTAGAAGACGTACAGCAGCACGGTCGCGGTCGCGGCGGCGATGGAGAAGATGATCCAGCGCCTCACGGGGATCCCGAGGGGACGACGGGAGCGGCCGCGACTTCCAGGGCGGCGGCGCGCTTGCGCTGGGGCCACATCGCGATCAGCGAGCCGAACACCAGGAACGGAATCGCGTACCAGATCCACCCGACCAGCGGGAACACCCAGGCGTTGAAGCTGGCGGTGTTGGCGGCCTGATCGAACGACAGCAGCGAGACGTAGACGTCCTTGAGCAGCGTCTCGTCGACCGCCGGAGAGCCGACCGGATCCGTCTGGCGCTCGTAGAAGCTCATCCGCGGCGAGCTCTTCCCGTGGTGCTTCGACTCGCGGCCGTCCGGGTAGATGACGGTGATGTTCGCTCCGGTCCAGGTGCGGTGCGGCTCGGTGCCGGTCGCCAGCCCGTCGAAGCGGACCCCGTGGCCGGCCACGTCGAGCACCTGGCCCACCTTGAGCGTGCCGGTGTTGTGCACCTTGAACGCGCTCGAGGCGGCGATCGCCACGATGATCGCCACGATCCCGAGGTGGACGATGTAGCCGCCGAACCGCCGCCGCGAACGGCCGGCGCTGCGAATCAGCGCGGTCCACGCCCCTTCCTTCTGGGCGGTCATCCGCTCTTTCGCCGGCAGCAGCAGCTCGCGCAGGGTGATCACGGTGACGAACGCGCCCAGGCCGAATGCGGTCAGCGGCATGAACCCGCGGTAGCCGAATGCGAGGCAGGCCAGCACCACCAACACCGAGATCGCCGCGGGAATCACGAACTGGCGAATCACCGTCTTGCTGTCCGCCCGGCCCCACGGGAGCATCGGCCCCACGCCCATCAGGAAGAGGATCAGCAGCCCGCCCGGCAGCGCCATGGTGTTGAAGTACGGCTCGCCGACGCTGATCCGCTTGCCCTGCAGCGCTTCCTTCACCAGCGGGAACAGGGTGCCCAGCAGCACGGTGAAGGTGACCGCCACCAGCACCAGGTTGTTGAACAGGATCGCGCCCTCGCGCGAGACGACCGTCTCCAGCTCGGTCTCGGCGACCAGCAGCGGCCCGCGGATGGTCAGCACTGCGATGCAGAAGACCAGGAGGATCGCGATGAAGACGAGGAAGGTCGGCCCGATGTCCGACTGGGTGAAGGAGTGCACCGAGTTGAAGACGCCCGAGCGGGTCATGAAGGTGCCGACGATGGTGAGCACGAAGCTCCCCAGCGCCAGCGCGAGCGTCCACAGCTTCAGCGACTTCTTGCGCTCGAGCACCATCGTCGAGTGGATGAA
>JAGSPQ010000638.1 GCA_018262385.1 Myxococcaceae bacterium
GCTCCGCTGCAGGGCGTCGTCACCCCCGAGACCTCGATCACCACCCTGCGCAACGTGTTCGCGCAGGACAACGTGGCGGTGGTGCGCGAGGGGCAGAAGGTCACCGCGGTGGTGACCAAGATCGACCTGATCGAGTTCCTCGCCGCGAAGGGTTAGCGGCTGGCCTCTGGGCGATTCGGCTCGGGCCACCCACCCGTTCTTCACGCCGGTAGCGCGGGAGCCGGCCGGCGAGCAGGCCGGAGAGCAGGAAAGGCAGGCGGGCCCGATGGCCCGCACCTGGCTCGGAGGGTCGGGTAGGCCGAGCTCGGACCGCTCCACCGAGGCCCAACCACCGACTTGCGGGGCCGTTTCGCTTCCCTGCGTTGGGTCCGACCGGAGGTGGAGTGCCCCGCCCCCGCTGGGCGGGGGCCCCAACCTCCGCCTCACCGGGGGAAAGGATCTTCAGCGGCTGGCGGCGAACGCGCCGGGCTCGGCCTTGCCGCCCTGGACGCGATCCTTCCCGCGCAGGTCCTTCGCGCCCTCGCCGTAGACGCTGGCATCGCCGGCGCCGACCGCGGGGGACTTGAAGTGCAGCGCGTAGGGCTCGCGCTCGTTGCGGGAGAAGCGCGGATCAGCGGTGAACAGGTTGTCGCCGGCGAACGCTGTGGCCGACTCGGACAGCAGGCACCTGCGCACCGCCAGCTGGGCCGGGTGCGGCGCCGGGTTGTGGATCAGCGCGGGGCCCTTCGCGCGCTCGGTGACGATGCAGTTGACGAGGGAGACGACCGGCTGGCGGGTCATCGTGCCGCTGACGAACAGCGCCGAGCCCTGCGCCTTGTCCCCGACCACCTTGTTGTCGGCGAGGGTGCAGCCGAGCAGGTCGACGGTGGCGGCCTCGCGCGCGCGCAGCGCTCCGCCTTCGGTCGCGGCGTTCTGCGCCAGCAGGCTGTCTCGGATCGAGAGATGGACCAGGTTGTCGGCGAGCACCGCCCCGCCCTGCCGGCCGGTGTTCTCGGTGAAGCGGCAGCCGATCACCACGCAGCGCTCGCCCGCGGTGTAGAGCCCGCCGCCGCCGTACATCGGAGCGGAGTTTCGCTCGAACCGGCAGTCCTGCAGGGTCAGCTTTCCTTCGGCGTGAAAGACGCCGCCGCCGCACTCGGCCGCGCCCTCGAAGAAGCGGAAGCCGACCACCTTCACCTCGGTGGTGCCGCCGACCACCCGCAGGCACGAGTCCTTCTTCTGCCCGTCGAGGACGACGATCCCTTCCGCGATCAGGGTGAGCGGCTTTCCCACCTCGAGGTTGAGGGGGTAGGTGCCGGCCGGAACCTGGATCGTCGCGCCGGGCGCGGCCTCGCGCACCGCCTTCAAGAGATCGAAAGCCATGGCCGGCGAGCCTACTGGCCGATGGACACGTTCGAGTACAGCTTGGTGAAGTCCTCGAGCTTCATCTTGAACATCCCGTCATCCTTGCCATCGCTTCCGTGCTCGGAGGAGCCCCAGGGATTGCGCAGCTGGACGTACTTCTGCCCGCCCTCTTCGACCGCGCCCATCACCGAGTAGGCGTGCCACGCGTAGACGCCGGTGCCGTTGTAGTCGACGCCCGAGTCCTTCCCGTGAGTGCCGGCGGTGACGGGCTTGTGCGCGGCGGTGGCGGTCTGGATCGACGTGAAGAGCTGATCGGCCGGGGTGTAGCTGGTCATGCTCTGGCTGGTGGACTTGCCGGTGATCGCGGTGAAGACCTCGGTCGAGCGGCCGCCGTTGCCGACCGCTTCGTAGCCGCCCTTCCACTGCGCGTAGGCCTTCTCGAGCACGCCGACCCACAGCTCGCTCTTGTCGCGGCCCTTGGCGTACTTGCCGACCGAGGCGCCGGCGAGCATCGGCATGTCGCCGTCGACGGTGACCTTCACTTCCTTCATCGGGCGGCCGTAGCCGTTCGACTCGAAGAACCGCACGTCGTAGGTGCCGTCGCCGTTGTCCTTGATCGCGTTCTCGATCGCCTTCGGATCCGCCTGGGCGATCGAAGAGAAGGCCGCCACCATGTAGCAATTGGCGATGCTGCCCTGGATGACGTCGTCGTTGCTGACGCCGTCGACGAACAGCTTTCCGCTCGCGACCGGGTTCCACTCGAGGGTGCCGGCGTGCTTGGTGAGGATCGTCGGGTCCGCCAGATCCTTCACCGTCGGGGTGGTGTCGACGAACGCGGCCAGCTTCGCCTTGTCGGCCGGAGAGGCGAACGTGTCGGTCTGGAGCAGCGCGACGACCTCGGCCTTCAGCTCGGCGGTCCACTTCTTCTCGGCTTTGGCCGTCTCGATCAGCGCATCGACTTCGGGGGTCTCAATCCGGCGGTCGAGGAGGGCGCTGGCGATTCGCTCGCCGATCTTGGTGGGCATCGGGGGATGGTCCTCGAGAAGGATGAAGCCAGGAGCGGAGTCTCCGAGCCGGTGTAGGTGTTTTCGCCACAGCCGACGGGAAGTTGCGGACTTTCAGCGCCAGACGACGTCGAGGATGCACCTTTCCGGAGTCGTCACCTGGGGTTGCACCTGGGGCTGGTGACCGCCGAGCAGCTCGACCACCGCCTCGAGGCCGCCGGCGATGAAGTCGCCGATCGCTCCGTCGTTGAAGTGGAGCTCGAGGTGGTGCTTGCCCTTGTCGACCACCTCGATCCGCAGGAAGTCGGCGCCGCGGACGGGCTTGTTGTGGATCTGCTTGAGCACCCGCTGGGGTCCCATCAGCCGGCCCATGGTGATCATCGGGCCCTTCACCACTCCCTGCTCGCGCAGGGTGTACACCACGCGGGCGCCGAGCTTGCGCAGCGCGTCGCTGAGCACCTCGCCGCCGTAGAGCTCGGAGGCGGTGACCTCGAGCCCGCGCACCCAGGCGGCATAGGGGTAGCTCTGCTTGAGGTTGCGCAGCTCGATTCCCTCGGAGGCGAGGTGGGCCTCGAGCTCGGGAGTGACCGCGCCGGCCAGGCCCTTCTCGAACAGGCCGGCGACCAGCTTGCCGCTGATTTGGTGGGCGGGGCTCACTGGCGCTTGAACTCGAACTTCAGGGGACGGTTGCTGCCGAAGTTCTCGGAGACGCGCGGGCGGGCCTCCCGGCCGAAGTAGACCTCGGCGAGGCCGCCACAGGGGCTCTTCACCTGGACCGCGCGGGCTTCGAACGGCAGCAGCAGCAGATCTCCGGTGCGCGCCTGGAGCGGGCCGGGCTCGACGTCGGCCACGCACGAGCTGCTCATGAACAGGCGGACGTAGATCCGGCCGTCTTCTCGCTGGGGGATCGGCGCCCAGGTGGCCGGAGGCAGATAGCCGTTGGGGCCGGTCGGCACGCCGGGGCCGGTGAGCGTGCCACCGGCGGCCCCGCCCATCGCGGGACTCGGCGAGGGAGCGGTGGTGCCGGGGGCAGGGTTCGCTCCGGCGGTCGGATTCGTGCCGGCTGGATTCGGGCTGGGAGCAGGAGCAGTGCCGGCCGGCCTGGCGCCTCCGACCGAGGCAGTCGCGCCGGTCGGGCTGGTGCCGGCGGTGGGGTTCGCCGCGGCGGTCGGCCGGTAGTAGGTGTAGCCGTCGACGGTCTGCAGATTCGGATTCGAGCCGGGCGCGGCCTGCGGGTTCGCGGTCCCGGTCGCGGTGGTGCCGGTCGCGGTGGTGCCGGTCGCGGTGGTGCCGGTCGCGGTGGTGCCGGTCGCGGTGGTGCCGGTCGCGGTGGTGCCGGTC
>JAGSPQ010000639.1 GCA_018262385.1 Myxococcaceae bacterium
AAGCGAGTCATGCTTCAGCGCGAAGAGGCGATTCGGAGCAAGAGCCCAAGAACTGTCGCGCAGGAACTTTGGGCCATCGGCACTGCCTACAACCTGGTGCGCCTCGAGATGACCCGCATCGCGCGCGAAGCCGGGGTGCCCGCGACACGCCCGTGGGTGGCCGCTAACTGACCAGCATTGCCGCTAGACGCGGTCAGTCTGCCAGCGCCCTTCCGCAGTCGCGCTCGAGCTCTTTGCGGTCGATGGCCACGCGCTTGTGCTTCCACACGCGGAGGTCATCGTCTTCGGGGCTCGCGGTGAGCAGCGTGATGGCGATCATCGAGAGCAGGATCACCGGTCGACCGTACTACTGCGTCGCGGCGGCCTCGGCACCCCTGAGCTCCTTCACCGCCAGCTCCAATCCCCGGTGAGAGATCCGGGTGGCGCCTTCGCGCGCCGCGCTGACGTGGCCGTCGCCGAGCGCGGTCTTCAGCGCCTGCTCGAGCCGCTCGACGCTGAGGCGGGCCCTCGGCAGACCGGGAGGGCCGAGCCCCAGGCCGTGGATCCGGTGCGCCCACCAGAACTGATCGCCCAGGTGCGGCACCACGACTTGCGGAACTCCGGCAGCGGCGGCGGCGGTGGTGGTGCCCGCTCCGCCGTGATGGACGATCGCCGCGCACCGGGGAAACAGCCGCGCGTGGTCGACCGGGCCGTACGGGTGCACCGAGTCAGGCAGTGGCGCGGGCGACGCGAGGGCCGACGGAATCAGCGCCCGGACGCCGAGCCGGCGCGCCACCTCGACCAGCAGCTCGACGGTGCGGGCGGGCGCCTGCTCCAGCATCGAGCCGAACCCGAAGTAGACCGGGGGCGGCCCGCCGGCCAGGAACTGCTCGAGCTCCCCCGACAGCGCAGGTCCCGGAGGCATCAGCCAGGCGCCGGTCGACGCAGTGGTGACCGGAGCGTCGGGCGGCGTCGGCGCCAGCCAGGGGTCGGCGGCGATCAGCGGCGCGCGGCCCTGCACGTGCAGCCAAGAGGTGCGCAGCTTCGTCAGCCCGAGCTCCGCGCGGTTGCGGTTGATCACCTTCAGCGCCGCGGCGTCCCAGATCTGATCGTAGAGCGTCCACGACAGCCGGTTGAGCCACTGCGGCAGCCCCTGCCACCGCATCACCGGGCTGGGATGAGTGCGCGAGGGCAACATCTCGGGACAGAAGACGCACTGCCGGTGGGGAACGCCGGTCGCCTCGCCGACGGTGGCGCCGGCGCTGGCCATCCCGCTGCCGAGCATCAGGTCGAAGCGGCCGGGCGCCGCCCGCACCGCGTCGAACTCGGCGCTCACCGCTTCGCGGATCATCGCCAGCACCTTGCCCGCGCTGTTGCCCGCCCTGGCGATCGCCTCGCCGGTGTTCACGTTGATCGGGTGGTGCTCGAGGCCGAACGTGCGGACCCAGTCGCCGAAATCCAGCGCGGCGCAGACCACGACCTGGTGGCCGGCGCGCTGCAGCGCGAGGCCGAGCACCACCAGCGGTTGGACGTCGCCCCGGGTCCCGACCGCGCTGAGGAGCACTCGCATCGGCCCGAGCCTCGCACAGCCGGCCACCGCGGGAGCCGCCCCAGCGTGCGCGTCGACGCGGCGAATCCTCCAGCGCTCGACGTCGGCATCGGGTCGCCCCGCGGCATGGTCTCGTTCTCCGCCAGGTCGTCCCCCTGCCACCGTCACCAGCGCTCCGTACCGGCCTCGGGCCTGGCAGGCGGGGCCATGTCAGAAGTGAACCCACCACCGCCCCGATTGGCGGGCTGACTCAAAGCAACCTCACTGGCCGGATCCGGATAACCTCGAAGGGTCCCCACCAATTCGGAGCGCTCCCTCATGTCGATCCGACGCACGACTCGCCGTCCCCACGCCGAGGTGAAGCAGCTCAAAGAGGCGGAGCGCGCCACCAGGAAACAGCTCAAGCCCGAGGTCAGCCCGGCGGCCCAGCTGGCGAAGCTGGCGCGGCTCGTCGACGGGGCCAGCGCAAACAAGGAGGCGCTGCAGCCGACGGATGGGAGCCGGGCGCAGTTCGCCGGCCTGCCCACCTTGTCGGGGAGGTTCGCGCAGCAGTTGGCCACCGACCCGAGCATCCCCGTGGGTCAGAAGCCCGTCGGCCCGCCGGAGGACCTGAGCCAGGCGCAGGTCTTCGGCCGCCCCGTCGACCCCCGCAGCAGCCACGACCTCTTCTGGAACTACTTCGGCGGCCGGGCCTCGCCTACGAACAACGACGAGGCGCGGGCGATGATGAAGGAGATGGCCGACAAGTTCGCGCCGTTCGGCTTCAAGGTCGAGCCGGTCGAGCACGAGCGGATGGACAAGATCCTCATCACCGGCCCCGACGGCAAGCAGGAGCAGGTCGACTTCATTTTCTCCATGGGTGGCAAGCCCGGCGAGCAACGGCTGCAGTGGCTCCCCTCGAACCCGGTCGGGCCCGGCGCCAAAGGCGGCGCCGTCGACTCGGGGTTCGTGCTGGGCATCTTCAGTGCGTTCCCTCCCACCAACGACGGCATGCGCAAGGCGCTGGAGGAGCTGAAGAAGCAGAAGGGCTACGAGGCGACCGAGCTGCTCGAGCACGCCCAGCGGCTCGACAAGCTGAAGTTCTCCAACGGGCAGATCGTCGACGTCATCATCGGCGCCGGCGGCAACAACCCGCAGTGGGGTTGGCTGCCCGAGTAGCCGCCGGGCGTCTGCTGTTCCAACTGTCTCCCTGGCGAGCCTAGGGATCGAGCGGCATCAGGTCCCCGACCATGTTGAAGGCCAGCGCGAGGTACGGCAGCGCGGTCGGGCTGTCGGCGCCGGTGCGCCAGCGGTGCTTGAGGTGCCAGTTGATCACCAGCGCCAACGTCGGCTGGTTGAGCCCCGCGCCGTCGCGATCGAAGAACCGGAAGGCGAGGAAGGGCCCCAGCCGGTGGGTCGAGTTGTCCACGGTCGGCGCGTTCTCCGGACCGTAGAATGGCACCCCGACGTTGTAGCGAAGCCCGGCCAGCAGGCCGAACCGGGTCTGGAACAGCAGGTCGAGATCGTTGGTGAAGGCAAACCGCCCGTTGGCCAGCAGCAGATCGCTGATCTGGTCGTAGAAGACGGTGTCGCCCGGCCGCAGCTTGAAGTCGGGAGCGAACAGCCGCGCCTGGCTGCGCACCACGATCGGCCCGAACTTCAGGTTCAGGTTCGCACCGAACGTCAGCATCGTGCCGCCGGTGATGTGGGGCGGCGGGATCCGGCTGCGGATCGCGCTGTCGGAGAAGTTCGCCGAGGCGCTGGGGTACTCGGCGAGCAGGTTGAGGGTGCCGAAGTACTGGGTGTAGTCGTACATCGCCCAGAAGCCGAGGATCGTCAGCGGCTGCAGCTCGACCACCACTCCGATCCGCCCGAAGACGGGGCTCGCTCCGGGCGCGAGGCCCAGGCCGAGGAAGTTGTCGCGCAGCGCGACCTTCGGGCTGTCGAACAGCCGCTGCCGGTACATGAACCGCCCGTCGTAGATCAGCCCCAGCGGGTTGAGGCGGGCGGCGAAGGTGTTGCGGTGGACGAAGCGGTGCAGCGGTGGCCCGCGATCGCTCAACAGCTGGGCGAGGGCGGAGGCGGACGACAGGAGAACCAGCAACACGGCCCAGCGGCGCGTTCGCATGTGGCCGGCAAGCTAGTCCCTTGTGGCCTCCCAGTCGCGCTCCACCGGTCGTGGCGCTGGTGCTCTCTCAGTCCTCGGTGAAGAAGGTGGAGATCATTCGCGGCAAGACGGCGAAGAAGGCTCCCCAGACCGAGACCTCGCTGGCTCCGGCGCCCAACGCCGGTCCGACCGCCGAGCAGCAGGCGCGCGAGCAGCAGCTGGAGCAGAAGGCGACCGAGCTCGACCAGCGGGCCGAGGCGCTGAAAGAGAAGGACGCGGCGAGCGAGGCGAAGAAAGAGCGCGACGCCAAAGCCCAGGCGGCGCAGCAGAAGATCCTCGAGAAGCACGCCCGCGATCTGCAGCTCGAGTACGAGCGCGCCGCCAACTCGCTCGCCGGCCAGGAGTGAGCTTCTCCGGCGGGTGCCGGACGGAGTAGGGAGCGCGGCCGCGATGGACGAGTTCACCGGCACTGCGCGGTACACCCCCACCCGCGTGCTGGGGGCCGGCAGCTGGGGCCGCGTCTACCAGGCGTACGACAACGAACGGAACGCGTTCGTCGCGGTCAAGCTGCTGAGCAAGTTCAACCCCGAGGCGCTGCTGCGGTTCAAGCGCGAGTTCCGCGCGCTGCAGAACGTCACCCACCCGAACCTGGTCACGCTCTACGAGTTGCTCTCGGAGGCCGATCGCTGGTTCTTCACGATGGAGCACGTCGATGGAAAGACCTTCCTCGAGTACGTGCTCGGCGACGCCAACGACCCCGGGCCCGACGCGCCCTCGAACCCCAGGGGCGACGACACCCGTTCGCTGCTGCCGGTGGCGCCCGACCCCCGGCCCGCCGACCCCGACCAGACCACGCCGCGGGCGGTGGCGCTCAAAGTCCGCCCCCCGCTGTCGGGTGGAGCGGTGGTGCGGCTGCGGCACGCGCTGGGACAGCTGGTCGACGGAGTCTGCGCGCTGCACGCCGCCGGCAAGCTGCACCGCGACATCAAGCCCTCGAACGTGCTCGTCTCGCGGCAGGGGCGGGTGGTGCTGCTCGACTTCGGCCTCGTCCGCGATCTCGACGAAGCCGACGCCCACCAGTCGCAGGGGCTGGTGGTCGGCACCCCGGCGTACATGTCTCCCGAGCAGGGCACCGGGCTGCCGGTGAAAGAGCCGACCGATTGGTACGCGGTCGGCGTGCTGCTCTACGAGGCGCTGACCGGCAAGGTCCCCTTCGAGGGAAAGCCTGGCGAGATGATGGCCCAGCGCCGCGATTTCCCGGTGCAGAAGCCGTCGGACTTCACCCAGGCGGTGCCGGCGGATCTGGAGGAGCTCTGCCTCGACCTGCTGGCCCGCGAGCCCCAGAAGCGGCCGACCGGGCTCGAGCTGCAGCGGCGGCTGGTCCGGCCGGTCGCTCCGCTGGCCGCCCGCCCACCGGTCGAGCACCCCACCGCGCTGATCGGCCGCGACGGCCTGCTCGAGCAGCTGCGGGGGGCGTTTGGTCACGTGCAGCAGAAGGGGCAGATCGCGCTGACGCTGATCGAGGGCGAGTCGGGCCTGGGCAAGAGCGCGCTGCTCAACGCGTTCGTCCAGTCGATCGAGCAGGCCTGGCCCGACGCGGTGGTGCTCGCGGCCCGCTGCGGCGAGACCGAGACGGTGCCGTTCAAGGCGTTCGATGGGGTGATCGACGAGCTGTGCGCGCACCTCGCCGCGCTTCCCCCGGCGCAGGTCGACGCGGTGCTGCCGCGGGACTTCAGCGCGCTGGTGCGGTTGTTCCCGGTGCTCAAGCGCCTCGACTCGGTGGTCGCCCGCCGCCGGCCGCTGGCCGATTCGGTCGATGCAAAGGAGGTCCGCCGCAAGGGCTTCCGCGCGCTCGCCGAGCTGTTCGCCCGGCTGGCCGAGCGGGCAGCGGTGGTGGTGGCGATCGACGACCTGCAGTGGGGGGACGCGGACTCGG
>JAGSPQ010000640.1 GCA_018262385.1 Myxococcaceae bacterium
GGATCCTCGCCCGAGGCGAGCACCGCATCGGGCGGCAGCCACTCGCCGTAGTCCGCCATCCACCCGTCGAAGCCGAGCTCGAGCGCCTGGCGCAGGTAGCCCTTCATCCACTCCCGCGCGGCGGCGCTGCTCAGGTCGACCAGGCCGGTGGGCTTGAAGGTGACGCCGGAGAACAGCGCGGGCGCGCCGGTGGGATCGCGGACGAAGTGCCCGAGGGTCTTCGCCTCGGCGAACACCGCGGTCTCGTCGACGAGGAAGGTGTTGAAGTAGGCGTGCCAGCCGAAGCCCTGGGCGCGCAGGTCGGCCGCGACCGCCTCGACGTCGGGGTAGAGGGTGCGATCGACGGTCCACTCTTCCTTCAGCCGGTAGCCCTGCCCGCCCACGTCGGTGCCGCCGCGGAAGTCCTCCGTCCACAGCACCGAGGAAGGCACGCCGGCGTCGCGCAGCGAGCTGGCGACCGCGCGCACGTTGGCCGAGCCGAAGATCGCGTCGTTCCACGGGGCGAAGGCGACCGGCGGCGGGCGCATCGGCCGGCCGAGCAGCCCGGCGGTCGCGCGCTCCAGCGCCTGGGCGGGGGTGTCGCCGGCGTAGAGCCAGAGGGTCCAGCGGTTGCCCCAGGCCTCGATGCGAAACGCGTCGGCCTTCACGCTGCACAGCTCGAACAGGCTGCGCCCGTCGTGCTCGAGCACGGCGACGAAGCCCCGGTTCGAGAGGAAGCTCGGCAGGCCGTAGCTGCTGGCGTGGCGCGCGCCGACCAGGAACCACAGCTCGGGCGGCTCGTCGGAGTCGGACTTTCCGATTCCCGGCTCGCTGGTGAAGATCGGCACCGTGTGCCCGCGGTGATCGATCGCGTCGGCCTGGCCGCCGAAGCCGAGGAAGTGATCGTCGGGGCGGCACTTGAACGAGAGGCTGGTGCGGTTGGCATCCGCGCGCGCAGCGGTCGCGGTGAGCTTGAAGACCCCTTCGGAAGGCGCCGAGGCCTCGAGCGTCCCCACCTCGACCCCGGCCGCGTCGCGCACGGTGGCCTTCGAGCCCTTCCAGTCGAACGAGGTGCCGGCGCTCCACGCCCCCGCGCCCTCGGTGAAGCGGTAGCTGCCGTACTGCGACTCGATGCGCGCCTTCACGTTCCGGGTCTCGAGCGAGGCGGAGTCCAGCAGCACGCCCGCGTCGGGGCCCACCACCCTGAAGCCGTCGACGCGCGGCGTGAGCCGGAACTGCTGCAGCTTCAGCTCGGACGAACCGCAGGCACACAACGACAGAAAGACCAGCACTCCTCGCATGGAGCGAGGATTAGCACGCGCCCTCAGTCCAGCATCGGGGGCCGCGGCAGATCGGCGGGATCGGTGGGGGGCGGAGGCCGGGGGGGAAGGTCTTCGACCGGCCGCGGGGTGCTGGGGCGAGGCTTGGGAGGACGGGGGGGCATGGCTGCTCCTTTTGCACCTGGGGTTGACCGGCGAGGAAGACCGACGCACAGACCGAGCCAGCCAACCCGTTCCCCGGCAGTTACAGTCCGCCCCGCACATGGGCTCTGACTTCGACGAAGGGCGGTACCTCGAGCGGCTGTTCGGCCGGGAGGACTTCCTCGAGCGCTGCTGGCCGGGGCAGCACGCGGTGGCGCACGGCCCGCTGGAGCGGCTGGGCCGGTTGGGCGCGCTGCCGCAGCTGCTCGAGCTGCCGCGGCTGCTGCAGGCCTACGACGATCGGATCCGGGTCGCGCTCCCCGACAAGCGCGACGAGCACAGCTCGGTGGAGGTCGACGCGGCCGAGGCGGCGCAGCTGCACCGCCAGGGGATGGCGCTGATCTTCAACGCGGTCGAGCGCTTCCTTCCCCCGGTGCAGCAGTGGCTGACCGCGCTGCGCACCGAGCTGGGCCTGCCGCTGAAGTGCGATCCGCGCAGCATCGTCTACGTCTCTCCCGCCGGGTCGGGCAACAGCGCCCACTTCGATGCGAACGCGAACTTCGTAGTGCAGATCCGCGGCACCAAGCTCTGGCGGATCGCGCCCAACCGCGACGTGATCAACCCCACCGATCGCTGGGCGATGAACCAGGACGAGCTGCCCGAAGAGCTCGAGGGGTGCGTCCACGGCCCGCTGCCCACCCAGATGCCCGCCGACGCCGAGACGATCGCGCTCGCCCCGGGCTCGGTGCTGTTCGTCCCGCGCGGCTACTGGCACCAGACCGAGTCGAACGAGGACACGCTGGCGCTCAACTTCACCTTCGGCCAGCCGACCTGGGCGGACGTGGTGCTGACCGCGCTGCGGGCGCGGCTGCTGAAGGACCCCCAGTGGCGCGAGCTGGCGAACGGCTTGCGTGCCCCGCAACCGGTGCGCGCGCAGGCGTGCCGGGCGCGGCTGGTTCAGATGCTCGGGCAGCTGCAGCAAGAGGCCGGGAAGCTCGAGCCGGACGCCCTGGTCGAGGCGATGGACGCCCAGCCGGCCTGGCTGCTGGCGCCGCGCGCGTTCCTGCGGATCGAGGACGGCGCGGTGATCGCCTCGCTCGGCGAGGGGACCTTCCGCATCGACGCCCCCGAGGACCTGCACCCGGTGCTGGAGTGGATCGGCCGCCAGCGCACGCCGTTCTCGCTCGAGCAGGCCGCGCTGCACTTCCCTTCGCTCGCGCCGGGGCTGAAGGAGCTGGTGCAGACGCTGAGGACGAACCGGCTGCTGGACAGGCACCGCTGCCGCCCGTCGCCGGACCGCGACTGATTCGTCAGCTCAGCTGAACGGCCGGCCCGAGCTCCGCGGGCACTCCGTGGCGGGGCGCGCCTTCCATCAGGCGGTCGAACATCCCCGACATCGCGTCGCCGAGCGCCTCCAGCTCGCGCTTGGGCAGCAGCTTGCGCGTGGAGGCAAAGAGCGAGGCCTCGCGATCGACGTGGCGATCGATCTG
Source organism: Myxococcaceae bacterium (assembly GCA_018262385.1). Lineage (GTDB taxonomy): Bacteria > Myxococcota > Myxococcia > Myxococcales > Myxococcaceae > JAGSPQ01. The sequence goes on from JAGSPQ010000640.1 coordinate 2,891, forward strand.
GTCCTGCAGCAGCTTCATCAGCGGGTCGAACTTCGGATCCGAGGTGGTCAGCGCCAGCAGGTCGGCGATCAGCCGCTTCATCGCCAGGTGCTCCTCGACGACGGACCGCAGGTCGTCGGTGTGGTTCCCGACGTAGACCGCCGGGTAGAACAGCCGCTCTTCGATCGCGGCGTGCGCGGCGAGCGAGTCGGCGATCACGTTGAACAGCGCCTGCTTCGCGTAGGGGCTCCTCGCCTTGTCGAACTTGCCGAACAGCAACTCGACTTCTTCGTGCTGACTCTCGAGCAGGGTAATGGCGTCCATGGCGGGGGACGGCTGCAACCGGCGAACCAACCCCCGGCGCAATCATTGCCTGGGCGAAGCGTTATGGTGAGGCACCGGTTTTTCGCCGCTGCCTCAGGAGGACGTCGATGGGAATCCTCGCGTGGATCGTGCTGGGTGGTCTGGCTGGCTGGGTCGGCAGCATGATCATGGGCGCCAACAAGAAGATGGGGTTGGTGGCCAACATCCTGGTCGGCATCGTCGGCTCGGTGATCGGCGGCTGGGTGTTCAACTACTTCGGCAGCTACGGAGTGACCGCCTTCAACCTCTACAACTTCGGAGTGGCGCTGGTCGGCTCGTGCATCCTGCTGTTCATCGCCAAGCTCGTCACCCGCTGACGCCGGCGGTCAGCCCTTCGAGGCGTCGGAGCGGGGCGCGCCGAACAGATCGAGCTGCGGAGCGGCGATCGGGGCAGGTGGCGCGGCGACCGGCGCCGGCGCGGCCTCCACCACCGCGGCCGAGTCGAACAGCCT
>JAGSPQ010000641.1 GCA_018262385.1 Myxococcaceae bacterium
ACCCGGAGAATTTCTACGACGAGGGGAACTTCAGGGTCTACATCGCGGACCTCACCCGCGACCGCTACCAGTTCGAGCTGGGCAACGAGGCGATGCTGACGATCTGGCCCGAGCGGATCGACGCGGTCTGGAGCGTCCTCTACGGAGACGACACCAACCGCGCCAACACCCTCTTCGCCAGCGAAGACAACCGCACGTACATGTCCACCGTGCTGCGGATCCAGGTCTACCTGACCCCGGTGGTGCACGTGCTGCTCGAGGGTTCCCTCGCGGAGGAGAAGTCGAAGAACGGCAACCTCTGGCGCGAGCACTACAACTCGGCCTTCGTCAGCACCAACGGCGTCAGTGACAGCCGCGGTTACGAGGTCGGCAACGCGGGCGTGCGGGACACGATGCAGCTCAAAGGGGGCCTGGTGCTCAACCCGACCGGGATCGGGATCTACGCCCGCCCCTCGATTCGACTGCTGTACGGCGTGCAGTACTCGACCATGCACGCCGCGTTCGGCAACGGGTTCTCCGAGTCGCTCAACCAGTTCAACCAGTTTCCGGTGGGCTCCGATCGCCACTGGCACCACCTGATCTCGATCGAGTCGGAAGGGTGGTTCTGATGAAGCGCGCCGCTTGTCTCCTGCTGCTGCTGACCGGCTGCCTCAAGACCGTCCCCCAGCAGAAGGCGGCGACGCTGACCCCGCTCACCGTCGGCTGGGCGCTGGAAGGAGATCACTCGGCCGAGCTGGTGCCGGCTCCCGAGAAGCTCAAGGCGCAGGTCTCCGAGGCGCTGATCGTCCGCAACCTCGCCCTCACCGACGCCGGCGCGCTGTCCGGGGTCCGCTTCACCGCCCAGCGGCTGGAGGCGCTGCGGGCGGCGGACCCGGCCGGCTGGGTGCTGCTGATCGAAGCGCGCGCCACCTTCTTCTCGCAGCTCGAGGGGCGCTTCCGGTGGACGGTGTCGGTGAAGCTGACCGCGTCGTCGAAGCCGGGCGAGCTGGTGGAGGACACCTTCTCCGTCCCCGCGCTGCTGCAGTTCGAGCACGAGCGCGAGCCGCAGGCGCTCGCCGCGGTCGCCGGATCCATCGCCCAGCGGGCGGGGACACTGCTCGATGGGCTGCTGCTCGCCGTCCCTCCGGTCGCCACGGGTGCGGCCCGCTCGGGCCCCGACGGGCTGGTCTACTTCGTGATGGTCGATCGCTTCGCCAACGGCGATCCGACCAACGACGGCGTGGTGGATCTGAAGGACCCGGCCGCGTTTCACGGCGGCGACCTGCAGGGAGTCCTCAACCGCCTCGACTGGCTCCAGTCGCTGGGAGTGCGCACCGTCTGGCTCTCGCCGGTGTTCGCGATGCGCCCCGACAAGTACGGCCCGTACGGCGCGTTCCACGGCTACTGGACGTGGGATCTGAACCGGGTCGACCCCCGCTTCGGCGACGAGGCGCTGCTGGGCAAGCTCTCCGACGCGCTGCACGCGCGGGGGATGCGGCTGGTGATGGATCTGGTGCTCAACCACGTCGGGCCCGACGCGCCGCTGGTGAAGGAGAAGCCGAGCTGGTTCCACCAGAAGGGCGGGATCACCGACTGGAACGATCCGGACCAACTGGTGAACAGCGACGTCCACGGGCTGCCGGATCTGGCCACCGAGCGCGAGGACGTCTACCGGTTCCTGCTCGACGCGTCGCTCAAGTGGATTCGGGTCGCCCGGCCCGACGGGTTCCGGCTCGACGCGGTCAAGCACCTGCCGCTGTCGTTCTGGGCGCGGTTCAACCAGGACCTCCGCAAGGCCAGCCGGCCGAACTTCGAGCTGCTGGGCGAGATGCTCGACGGAGATCCGCAGGTGGTCTCGAGGGTTCAGCGCGAGGGCGGCTTCACCACGATGTTCGACTTCCCGCTCCACTTCGCGATCATCGACGTCTTCTGCAAGGGCCAGAGCGCCGCGCGGCTGGCGGCGGTGCTGACCTCCGATCGGGTCTACCCCTCGCCCGGGACGCTGACCACCCTGGCCGACAACCACGACCTGCCGCGGCTGATGAGCCAGTGCGGCAACGATCTCGAGAAGGCGCGCCAGGCGATCGCCTTCCTGCTCACCGCCCGCGGAGTGCCGTCGATCATCTGGGGCACCGAGATCGGCCAGGTGGGCGAGAAGGATCCCGCCAACCGCGCCTCGATGATCTTCGCCGAGGCGCCGATGAAGGCCGAGATCGCGAAGTGGACCGCGCTGCGCCGCCAGAGCCCCGCGCTCGAGTCCGGCGCCACGCGGGTGATCGAAGCGTCGCGCGACGCCTTCGCCGCCCTCCGGCTGCTCGACGATCAGGCCGCGCTGGTGGTCTTCAACCGGGCGGACACCGAGTGGAAGGCGCCGCCGCTCGAGGGCAAATGGACCGAGCCGCTGGTGGTGGCGCCGAAATCCGAGAAGGTGTTCCTCGGCACGGGCTCCTTCAAGGCGCTCGCCGCGAACGCCCGCGCGCTGTCGCAGGGGAAGGCCGTCACCCGCGAGGTCCGCTTCATCGCCAAAGGCGCGGGGAAGGAAGACGACGTGCGGGTGGTCGGCTCGGGCCCGGAGCTCGGCGGCTGGCGGCCCGAGGCGGGGCTGAAGCTCACCGGCGCCGTCGGCACCGCCAGGCTGCCGGTCGACGGAGTGTTCGAGTTCAAGCTCGCGGTGAAGAGCGGCGCCGGCCCCTGGCGGTGGCAGAGCGGGGACAACCAGGTGCTGCAGGTGGGTGCCGGCGCGGCCCAGCAGGTCGAGCTGCAGTGGAGAGAAGGATGATCGGCGTCGTCCTGCTGCACCGGGGCGATCCTTCGAGTCCAGAAGAGGCCAAAGGCTGGCTCAAGACGGCGTACTCGGATCCGCTCGCCTACCGCCTCTCGTTCGGCAGCGAAGCGCAGAAGGCGCTCGCGGTGCCGCTGGCGTGGTGGGACAGCAAGGCGCTGGCGCAGAAGCTCAAAGACATCGGCGGGCGCTCTCCGGTCGCAGCGAAGGTGACCGCGCTCGCCGCCGCGCTCGAGGCGAAGCTGAACGCAGACACCCAGGGCACCGGCGCCGCGAAGTTCAAGGTGCTCCCCGGGTTTCGCTACAACGCTCCCTCGGCGGCCGAGGCGTGCCGCGAATTCCAGAAAGACGGGATCAAGCGGATCATCGGCGTCTCGCTCTACCCCCAGCAGTGCAAGCGCTTCTTCGCCTCGTCGGGCCAGAACCTGCAGCGCGAAGCAGGGGAGGGCGTCGAGGTCTCGCTGATCGATCGGCTCGACGACCCGCTGTACTTCGACGCGGTCCGCGCTTCGATCTCGGCGGCCCTCGAGCGCGCGCCCGAGGCGGCGGTGATCTTCGGGGCGCTCTGGATCGATCGCTCCGACGCCCAGGAAGGCGATCCGTATCCGGACCAACTGGTCGCCGCGGTCGAGCAGATCATGAGCAAGCTCGAGCGGCCGCATCGGCTCAGCTGGCTCGAGCTGGGCGGGCCCGGGCTGTCGACCGAAGAGATGGTGAAGAAGTACCGCGAGGGCGGAGCGACCAGCCTCGTCCTCTGCCCGCTGGGCACCGTGGTCGAAGAGCTCGAACTGGTCCACACCCTCGACTTCACGCTGCGCCCGCGGGCGAAGGCGCTCGGCTACACCCACGTCGAGCGGGCGGCCGCGGTCAGCGAGTCCCCGCTGTTCCTCGAGGCGCTCGCCACCACCGTGGAGGA
>JAGSPQ010000049.1 GCA_018262385.1 Myxococcaceae bacterium
GAGGGCCTTGCGGGCAGGTTCGCCGGCCGCACGCTGGCCGCGCTGGCCGTCGAGGTGGTGCAGATCGCCGAGCGCGGGCTGAAGCGGCTGGACCCGGCCGACGCGCCGCTGCTCGAGCCGCTGCTGGAGCTGGCGAGGTCCGGAAAGTCACCGGCCCACCGGGTGCTCGAAGCTCCCCGTGGGCCAGTGGCACTGCTGGATGCGTTTACGTCCTGAGGGCTACTTCTTCAGCGCCTCTTCCAGCTTGCTGAAGGCGTAGGAGTCGGGGCCGTAGCGCCCGAGGATCATCTTCGAGTCGTCGATCAAGAAGGGCCCGTGGTTGCCGGCGCGCAGCGCGTAGCCGGCTTCGGGCTTCTCGACGATCATCTCGCTGACCTGCTCGCCCTTGAGCACCCGCTTGATCTTCAGCTTCACCGTCTGGCTGGCGGTCTTCTGGCCGGTGTCGCTCGCTCCCGCGCGGGCGACTTTCTTCTCGGGGGCCGGGCCCTGCTTGAGCACCTCGACCACTTCCGCGTCGACGACCCAGGTTGCCTTGGGGAGGACTTCTTGGAGCGGTTCAGGAGGCTTGGCCATGGGGATCCTCGGGGTCGCCTTTAGTTGGTGTACATCAGCGTCTGGTACAGCTTCTGGAAATCCTTCAGGGGCAGATCGAAGATTCCGTCGTTCGGCCCGTTGCCGGCCGGCTCGGTCTCGCCCCAGGGATTGCGGATGGTGACCAGCTTCTCGCCGTTGACTTCCTTGTAGCCGAGCACCGAGTACGAGTGATCGGAGTGGACGCCGGTGTTGGTGTACAGCGCGTCCTGGTCATCGCCGTAGGTTCCGGCGGAGACCGGCTGCTTGTTGTCGATCGCGGTCTTGATCGTGCTCCACAGCTTGTCCGGCTGGGCGTACTTGATGCTCAGATCCTGGCCGTCTTTGCCGAGCACTTCCTGGAACACGTCACTCGACATCCCGCCGTTGCCGATGTCGTTGTAGCTGCCCTTCCAGGTGGCGTAGGCCTTCTCGACGAGGGGGAACCACAGCTCCATCGTCTTCTCGCCCTTGTCGGCGCCCAGCGACGCGCCGTAGAGCGGCCCGCCCCAGCTGCGCACATAGAGGTCCCCGTCGACCTTGATCGGGACGTCCTTGTAGCGCCCGGTCGACCAGTCCTTCTCCTTGAAGGTGACCGTGTAGGTGCCGTCGCCGTTTTCCTTGATCATCTTCTGGATGGCTTCGGAGTTGTTCTGGGCGAGCGCGGCCATCGCCGACGGGAAGTAGCAGTCGCCGATCTGGCCCTGCTGAACGTCCTTCGCCGAAGGGCCGTCCTTGAACAGCGGGCCGGTGAAGCGCTTGGTGGAGAACTTCGCCGTCCCGTCGGTGTTCAGCTCGTCCTTGTGCAGCGCCGGATCCTTGATCAGATCTCCGGTGGCAGGAGCGCCGCCCGGCACGGTCAGCTTGCCGACCTCGGTGGCGAAGTTGGTGTTGTTCTTCCCGTCGGAGGCCGCGACCGAGAACACATCGCCCGCCTTGCCCGGAACGGTGAAGCCGGCGGGGAAGCTGCCCTTGTCGTCGATGGTGACCCTGGTCTTCTCTCCGGTACGGGCGTTGGTGAGCTGCAGCTGCGCGCCCGGCTCGGAGACCTGGCGGCTGGCGTTGATGTTCTCGACGCCGATCTTGCCCCCGCCCTGATCGGTGAGCCCGATGCGGAAGATCGCCACCGCGGCATTGCGGGTGTCGGCCCCGGCGACGCCGGCCGCCTTCACGGTGACCCAGTCGCCCGCGGTGCCATCGGCGTGACGGGCGCGCATCCGGATCAGGTCGCCTTCCTGAATCGCCTGGTCGCCGGTGAGCCGGGCGTTCTTGAACTGGCCCGAGGCGTCGGCCTTGCCGATCACCATCGTGTCCTCGAGGGTGAGCCGGCCCGACGGGGCGGCGCTGAGGTTGATCGCTTCGATGCTGTCGCCGGCCTTGGCCGACCCGGTGAGGCCGGCGGCCTGGTTGCCGTCGATGCGCAGGTTGCCGTTGCCGACCGGGGGAGGGGGCGGCGGCAGCGGCGAGGTGCGGCCGAGGACCGCCTCGAGGAAGGCGCGGGCGTTCGGCTCGAGCGGAACGGTGCCGGTGTCGAGGATCTTCTCGAGATCCTTCCGCTCGGTGGCGGTGATGCCCTTCTTGGCGATCTCGACCTGGGCCGCCTGGGTGATGCCCGGCTTCTCGAGCTGCTTGAGCACCGACTGCGACGACCAGCCGGCGCGATCACCGACGGCGGCGAGGATCTCGAGGGCCTGCTTCTGGCCGATCTTCACGTTCGGGTTCGAGCGCTGCTCCGTCTCGAGCTTGGTGTAGATGTTGGCGATACCCCGGTCGGTGATCTTCGGCATGGCGGTGAACCCCTTGGTCGGTCGAAAAGGCGGCTGGATATTACAGAAATGCGTTACGACTTCATTTGCCTACATTGTCGGATGAAGTCGGATGAAGTTGCGTCTACCGCCCGAAAAGGCGCTTCAGGCCCTTGAACAGGCCCCCGGCCTCGGCCTCGGCCTCTCCGGGCAGCGGGGCGGTGGCGTAGAGGTGGGCGCGCAGCTCGTCGCTCGCATCGGCGGTGGAGAAGGAGGCGGTGCCCTTGCGGCCGACCGCTTCGACCTCGAGGCGGCCATCGGCGCTGACCGCAAAACGCAGCAGCAATTCTCCGGGTTTATCGACCCGGGCATGGAGGGCCCCGAGGTACTCGTTCTCGTCAGCACGGGGGTTGGTGCCTTGAAACACCGCCACCTCGACCGGCCGATCGGTGACCGGGATGGTGAGGGTCTTCTCGGCCGGCAGGCGGGTGTTGCGCTCCAGCACCCGCAGGAAGCCGCCGCCTTTGACCGCCACGCCGATCGGGGCCGAGAGCACCTCGGACAACGAGACGCCGGCTTTCCCGCGCTCGCGCTGCACCAGCGAGTGGCCGAAGATCGCCGCCCCGAGCGCCACCGCGCCCTGGGGATCGACGTCGGTGCGCGGGGGCCGCCCCAGCAGCGCCTGCAGCCGTTGGCGCACCAGCGGCGCGCGGCTCTGCCCTCCGACCAGCAACACCTCGTCGAGCGCGGCGGCGTTCACTCGCCCGACCTCGAGCACGATGCGGGTGACCTCGCAGGTACGCTCGACCAGATCCGCGGTCAGCTGCTCGATCTGCGCGCGGGTGACGGTGGCGCGCAGATCGACCGGGGCGCCGCCTTCGTCGGTCACCGCGAACGGCAGGTGCACCGACGCGGTGTCCTGATCCGAGAGCGCGATCTTCGCCACCTCGGCGGCGTCGCGTACCCGTTCCCACGAGACGCGGGATTCCTCGAGGCGCAGGCGCAGGGGGTCGGGCAGGGTGCCGGCGAGGGCGTCGGCGACCCGCTCGTCGAAGTCGATGCCGCCGAGGAAGTTGTCGCCCCCGGTGGAGACCACCTCGAGATCGTCGCCGGTCATCTCGACCACCGAGGCGTCGAAGGTGCCGCCACCGAGGTCGTAGACGAGCAGGCGCTTGCGGGCCAGGCCCCGGCCGTAGCCGAACGCCAGCGCCACCGCCGAGGGCTCGTTGAGAATGCGCAGCACGTCGAGCCCGGCCAGGCGCCCGGCCTCGAGCACCGCGCCCCGCTGGTGATCCGAGTACCAGGCGGGCACGCACAGCACCGCGCGCTTGAGCTCGCGCTCGAGCATGTTCTGGGCGGAGTTCTTGATCTCTTTGAGCAGCAGCGCCGCCAGCTCGGGCAGCGACCACACCCGGCCCGCCAGCTCGGCGCCCGCATCCCCGTCGGGATCGGCGACGACCTTGAACGGGAAGCGCGGCTGCAGCTGCTGCACCGCCTTCGAGCGCGCGCGCTGGCCGAGCAGGCGCTTGAGCCCGGTGACCGCGGCCTCGGGCCGCTTGGCCCGCACGCCCTTCGCGGCCGATCCGACCCGCAGCTCGCCTTTGTCGTCGAGCGCGACCAGCGAGGGCAGCGCGAACACCGTCGGCCCGGCGAGCGGAATCAGCTGGGGCGCGCCGTCGATCCACACTGCCGCGCGGCAGGTGGTGGTGCCCAGGTCGATCCCGAGCACCACGTCGTCGGCGAGCAGGGCGGCGGCCGGCTTCAGCCCGCGCCCGATCGGCGCCGGGGCCGGCACCGGCGGCGAGGCCTGGGTGGCGGGGGCTTCCGGGCTCACCACCCCTTCGCGGACGGCGAGGATCTTGTCGATCAGCGCGCGGCTGCGGGCGTCGAGCCGGACGAAGCGCACCAGCATGCCGCTCTTGCCGGGGGTCTCGTCCTCCTGGACCTGCTGCACCGTGCCTTCGCCGCGCATCAGCCGCTCGCCGCCCTGGAGCACGAGCTCGAAGGCGATCGCGGTGCCCATCGGCTTGACCGCGCGGGTGGCGATGAAGATGCCGCCCCGGGCGACGTTCAGCCCGTAGCGCTCGACGAACTCCTCTTCGGTGGCGAAGGGGAGCCGGATTCGCAGCGCGACCGGTCTGGCGTCCGGCGCAGTCACTGCAATGAGACGCCGTCGCCTCCGACGACGATCAGCTTGAGCCCGGGTGCGATCGCGGCCTTCGGCGCCTCGAAGAACAACACCAGCTCGACCTTCTCGCCGGGCTTCAAAGTGCGCGCCAGCTCGCGGCTGCCGGACAGGGTCTGGGCGTCGCGCGCGATCGGATACTCGTTGGCGCCGGCGACCAGCTTCGCGCCGCCGAAGTCGAGCGGGCCTCCCTTGGGCAGCTGCGCCCAGAGGACCACCTTGACGAAATAGTCGTCGGAGGTGAGCGACAGCTTCGCGCCGGCGACGCTGTGCGAGGTCTCGACCGACGAGATCCGGCAGGCCCCCGCGCCACAGCTGAAGTCGGGGGCGCCGACGACCGGCAGCGTCTTCGGTGCGTCCGGCATCGCGGCGCGCGCGGCGAGCGGGTTGGGCTCGGCGATCACCGCAGCGGCGATCGGCCGCGGCGCGGCGCCGCCCTGGTCGAGCCGATCTTTCTCCGCCTGGAGCTTCTGCAGCAGCCGGTCGTCCGCCGGCGGCGACTCTTCTTTCGGGCACCCGAGGAGCACGACGCCGAGCGCAGCGGTGATCCCCAGGGCCCCAAACCGCATCAGACTTTCACCAGCTCGTAGAGCCGCTCGAGGGCCTGGGGAATCTTCGACGGATCGGTGCCGCCCGCTTGCGCCAGATCCGGCTTGCCGCCCCCTTTTCCGCCCACCGTCTCGGCCATCTGCCGCACCGCCTCGCCCGCCTTGAAGCCTTTGGCGACGATGTCCTTGGTGGCGGCGACGAGGATCAGCGCCTTGCCGTCGGCGGTCTCGCCTCCGAGCCCGACGACTCCCGACTGCAGCTGATCGCGGTAGCGATCGGCCAGCTCGCGCATCACGTTCGCGTCACAGGGGGCGGAGACCTGCTGGGTGCGGACCTTCACCGCGCCGACCTGCTTGTCGACGAACGACGCCGAGGCGCCGGTCTGCGCCTTGAGCTGGGCGCGCTTGAGCTCGGCGTCCTGCTCTTTGACCCGCGCCTGGAGCGCCTCGATGCGCTTGACCACGTCCTGGCGCGGGGCCTTGAGCACGTCGGCGGCGCGCTTGAGCTCTTTGTCGAGCTCGCGCACCAACGCGAAGGCGCCGACGCCGGTGACCGCGACGATTCGGCGGACGCCGGAGGCGATCGAGGACTCCTGGGTGATCTTGAACAGGCCGATCTCTCCGGTGGCGCGGGCGTGGGTGCCGCCGCACAGCTCGGTCGACTCGGGGTGCACACTGACCACCCGCACCCGCTCGCCGTACTTCTCGCCGAACATCGCGATCGCGCCCGAGGCCCTCGCCTCGTCGAGCGCCATCACCCGGGTGCTGGCGGTGGCGTTGTCCCGGATCCAGCCGTTGACCAGATCCTCGACCTTCTCGAGCTGCTCGGGGGCCGGCGCCTGGAAGCACGAGTAGTCGAAGCGGAAGGAGTCGGGGTGCACCACGCTGCCGGCCTGCTTCACCGCGTCGCCGAGCACGATCTTCAGCGCCCGGTGCAGCAGGTGGGTGGCCGAGTGGTTGGCGCGGATCGCGTTGCGCCGCGCGACGTCGACCTGCAGCTGCAGCGCGTCGCCGACCTTCAGCTCGCCGCTGACCACCTTCACCTTGTGCACGTGCAGGGTGGCGACCGGCTTGATCGTGTCGAGCACCTCGAGCTGCGCCGCGGCGCTCTTCAGCTGGCCGGTGTCGCCGACCTGCCCGCCCGACTCGGCGTAGAAGCAGGTCTGATCCAGCACCAGCTCGACTTCCGCGCCGGCCCGGGCACTCTGGATCTCGGCGCCCTTCTGCACCAGCGCGAGCACCTGGCCCTGGTCGTCGGTGGTCTCGTAGCCGGTGAAGGTGGTGGGCTTGAGCCTGCTGGCGAGGGTGAGCCAGATCTCGGAGACCGCCTTCTCGCCGCTGCCGCCGAAGCTGCCGTCGCGCTGCTTCGTCATCCGCTTCTGGTAGCCGTCGAGATCGATGTCCAGCCCGCGCTCTTTGGCGATCACCTGGGTGAGATCCCAGGGGAAGCCGTGGGTGTCGTGGAGCAGGAACACGGCGTCGCCCGAGATCACCTTGCCGCCGGTGGACTTCAGCCGCTGGGTCTCTTCGTCGATCAGCTTGAGGCCGCGGTCGAGGGTGCGCCGGAAGCTCTCTTCCTCGTGCCTGGTCGCCTCGAGGATGAACGCGCGGCTCTCTTTGAGCTCGGGGTAGGCGGCGCCCATCTGGCTGATCACCGCGTCGACGGTCTGATCGAAGAACGGCTCGCTCAAGCCCAGCCGGGAGCCGTGCCGGATCGCGCGCCGCATGATCCGCCGCAGCACGTAGCCGCGGCCCTCGTTCGACGGCTGCACCCCGTCGGCGATCAGGAAGGCGGTCGCGCGCGAGTGGTCGGCGATCACCCGCATCGACGCGTCGTCGGCCTCGTTGGCGCCGTACTGCTTCTTGCTCAGGGCCGCCGCCTTCGCCAGCAGCGGACCAAACACGTCGGTGTCGTAGTTCGACTTCTTGCCCTGCACGGCGGCGGTGACCCGCTCGAGGCCGGCGCCGGTGTCGATCGACGGGCGGGGCAGCGCGAGCAGCGCGCCGTCCTTCTCTTTGCGCTCGAACTGCATGAAGACCAGGTTCCAGATCTCCACCCAGCTGTCGGACTCGCCGGCGTACTCGCCCTCTTTCACCGGGCCGTCGGGCAGGTAGAAGTAGATCTCGCTGCACGGCCCGCAGGGCCCGACGTCGCCCATCGACCAGAAGTTGTCGGCCAGCCCGAGCCTGCGGATCCGATCCTTCGCGACTCCCTGCTTCGCCCACAGCTCGTACGCCTCGTCGTCGGCGGGGATCCCGGCCTCGCCCTTGAACACGGTGACCGAGAGCCGCTCTTTGGGCAGCCCGAGGACCTGGGTGACGAACTGCCAGGCGAAGGCGATCGCGTCGGCCTTGAAGTAGTCGCCGAAGCTGAAGTTGCCCAGCATCTCGAAGAAGGTGTGGTGGCGGGCGGTGAAGCCGACGTTGTCGAGGTCGTTGTGCTTGCCCCCGGCGCGAACGCACTTCTGCGACGTAGTAGCCCGCTTGTAATCGCGGGGCTCGCGGCCGGTGAAGACGTCCTTGAACTGCACCATTCCGGCGTTGGTGAACAGCAGGGTCGGGTCGTTGGCCGGAACGAGCGACGAGCTGCCCACTCGGCGGTGACCGTGCTGCTCGAAAAACTTGAGGAATGCGTCGCGAATCTCCGCGGCGCTCATGGGGGCGGACATGGGGGTTGTTATGCCACAGCCGGTTTGCTGAGCCATCGGCTATCATCGCCAACAGTTTGCGGCCGGCGCTCTTCCTCGTTCTCGTCCTCTTCGTCTCGCCTGCGCTCGCTCAGGACGCCCGTGTCTCGTTCCTCGCCAAGCAGTTGAAAGCGGCGAAGGACCCCCGCGTTCGCGCTCAGACGGTGGTGATTCTCGCCGGCACCGGAAGCCCCGCGGCGGTCGCGCCGTTGTGCGAGGCGATGCAGGATCAGGAAGTGGTGGTGCGGGCGGCGGCGGCGAATGCGCTCGGAGAGCTGCACCTGCCGGAAGGGATCACCTGCCTGAAGGCCGCGCTGGGCGAGCGGGATCCCTCGGTGCGGGCCGCGATCCAGCGGGCGATCGACTTCAAGCCGGTGGTGCCCGGCGGGCTCTACTTCGCGATCGATCCGATCAACGACAAGGTGGGGGTGACCCCCGACGTGGCCCAGCTGGCCAACGATCTGCTCAAGCAGAAGCTGACCTCGATTGGGGCCACCTTCGCGCCCCAGGGCGAGAGCAAGCCGCAGGCGGCGACGCTGATCAAAGCCAAGAAGCTGCGCGGCTTCCTGTTGCGGGTCAATCTGCTGCCCAACGCGAGCAACGGGCTGAAGCTGGAGATCCTGGTGATGACCTACCCCGAGCAGTCGCTGCAGGGCAGCTGGAACGTGAAGGCCTCCGGGGCGAAGCACGAGAGTCTGTTGAAGGCGATGGTCCCCCGCGTCATCGACGACGCATCAGCTGATTTGGAATGGAAGGGCCAGTAGCCCCTGAAAAAGAGGACACGATGTCGACCCAACCCGTAGCGACCACCAGCGCATACAAGCGACAGGCGCGAAACTTCCTCCTCGATGCGCGCTTCCAGCTCAAGTTCGCCAGTTACATCGTCGGCATCACGCTCGTGCTGGCGGCGGTGCTGGGGGTGATCCTCTACCGGACCACCAACCACCTGTTCGCCCAGGCGCAGTCGGCGGTCGATGCCCGCAGCCAGGCGGCCGAGTCGAGCCGCGAGCTGGGGATCGCCACCCTGAACAACGACCTGGCCCGCAACCTCGACAACCCCGAGTTCGCCAAGCAGCTGCAAGATCGCAGCGACTCGATCGACAAGGCGTTCGAGGTCGAGAAGGCGCTGGTGATCGAGACCAAGGCGCAGCTGATGACTCAGCAGAAGACGACGCTGATCGGCCTGATCGTCCTGCTGCTGGGCTTCATCGCGGTCGTCGGCCTGGGGACGATCGTCACCACCCACCGGATCGTCGGGCCGCTGTTCCGGGTGAAGCGGATGGCGAACGAGGTGGCAGGCGGGAAGATCCGCCCCCCGACCTACGGGCTGCGGCCGGGTGACGAACTGAAGGACGTGTTCGACTCGTTCAGCAACATGGTCACCAAGCTGCGCGAGCGTCACCTCGAAGAGCTGGCGAAGGTCGAAGCGGCATTGGCCACGGCGAAGGCCGGCAGCTCGCCCACCGAAGCGCTCGAGGCGCTGCGGGCGCAGATGCAGGCGCGGCTGGACAAGGACTAGACGCAATGCCGGTCAGTTAGCGGCCAGATTCTTGCGACGCGCCTCACTCGAGACTTCCAGGCCCAGGGTCGGTCAAGGCGAGGAAGAACGAACCGCCAGCCGGAGGTGCGAGGCTGGGGGCCCGGGGGAACGCGGCCAGGGCGAACTTAACGCGGTGACGCGTTAGCCCTAAGGATTCCTTAGGGCTTGGGCGTTTTCTGGTTAAGTACGCGCCGGCAACGGCTCCCGCGGCCCGCGCTCCGCGAAGTGTCAGACGACCGACGCCGGCACTTCGTGGGACGTCGGAAGGTGTTGGCCCGAGCGGACAAAGAATCTCCGCACGCTGGCGTCATCCCCAAGCTTGGAGCGGCCCTCTGCGTCCGTTCGCGGCTCGAGGT
>JAGSPQ010000050.1 GCA_018262385.1 Myxococcaceae bacterium
GGGGGGGTGGGACGAGGCCGGCTTGAGCACGCTCTCGAAGCGGTCGGTGCGGCGGCAACTGGCCTGGGTCCCCCAGGAGCCGGTGCTGCTGTCGGGGACGGTGCGGGAGAACCTGCTGCTCGGCCTGCCCGGGGCGGACGAGGCGGCGCTGTGGCAGGCGCTGAGCCAGGCCCACGCCCAAGGGTTCGTGCGGGCGCTGCCGCTGGGGCTCGACGCCCAGGTGGGCGAGCGCGGCGCCCAGCTGTCGGGCGGCCAGCGCCAGCGGCTCGCGCTCGCCCGGGCCTTCCTGCGCCAGCCGTCGCTGCTGCTGCTCGACGAGCCGACCAGCGCGCTCGACGCCGAGGCGGACCGCGAGGTGCAGGCGGGGCTCGATGCGCTGATGCGCGGGCGCACCAGCCTGGTGGTGGCGCACCGGCTGTCGACGGTGCAGCGGGCGGACCTGATCCACGTGCTCGAGGGCGGCCGCTGCGTCGAGTCGGGCACCCACGCCCAGCTGCTGGCGGCGGGCGGGCGGTACTCGCGGTTGGTAGCGGCGGAGTGGGGTAAGTAGATCCCCACATGGTCTCAACTCGTTCGTCCGCGCTGTGGCTGCTGTGCGTGGTTGCCGCTTCCGGGTGCAGCAGCTCCGGAGATCCCTGCCGCACCGTCACCTGCTCGCACGGGCGGGTCTGCGAAAAGGAGACCGGCGCGTGCGTGACCGACCCGAACCCGCCGGACGCGGCGGTGGTCGACTCCGGCACTGCGGACGCCGGCGTGGTCGATGCGGGCGTCCTCGGCTGCCTTCCCGCCTGTGGCGCCGGGACGGTGTGCGATCCGGTCTCGCTCAACTGCGTGCAGTGCGTCAGCAATGCCCAGTGCGCCTGCCCGGCGGCGCTGTGCGATCCGGTCAGCCACAGCTGCGTCGAGGCGCTCCCGGATGCGGGCACCTTCGTTCAGCCGATCGGTGAGTCGTGCGCGAACGCGCCGGTGATCTCCTTTCCGATCTGCTCGCCGAACCTGACCACCTTCCAGGTCGACCTCACCCCGCTGGCCGACAACGAGACCGGCACCTGCAGCTCGGCGGCGGGCGGGCGGGACGCGGTGTTCCTCCTCAACGTGCCGAGCCTGAAGGACGTGAAGGTGACCACCTCGCAGCCGGCCGGCAGCGGCGCGCAGCCGGTGGTCTACCTGCGGATGAGCCCGTGCGCGACCGGCGCCGAGCTGGCCTGCCGCGACTCGTTCGGCGCGACGAGCAGCATCCGGGCGAAGTCGGTGGCGCCCGGGGTGTACGCGCTGGTGATCGACGCCTACACCTCGCTGACCTTCGGCCCGGTGGACGTGACGGTCGAGCTGCTGCCGCCGGTGACGAACGACACCTGCGCCGCGCCGCTCGAGGCCTCGACCGACGGCGGCTCGGTCACCGTCGATCTTTCCGGAGCGGGCGACGACCTCGCCGCCAGCTGCAACACCGCCGCCGACAGCCGCGACGCGGTGTGGCGGGTGACGCTCGATCAGCGGTCCGCCTTCCACGCCGTCGTCCGTCCGCTGGTGGCCGACGCAGGGATCGACACGGTGGTGTACCTGCGCGGGTCTCCCTGCGCGAGCGGCACCCCGGTGCTGTGCGTCGACAACCAGACCGACGGGCCCGAGCAGCTGCTCGCCCAGCCGCTGAGCGCCGGGACCTGGTTCCTCGTGGTCGAGGGGTACGGGACGGCAGGCAGCGGCCCGGTGGAGCTGACCACCTGGGCCACCCCGGCCCCGCTGCCGCCGAACGACACCTGCGCCGCGCCGCGGCCGATCGATCTGCAGAGCGCCAGCTCGATTCGCTTCCCGGTCAACACCGCCGAGGGAGAGAACGACGACCGGGGCAGCTGCGGGGTGCCGTCGGGCGGCAGCACTGGCCGCGAGCTGGTCTACTCCTTCACCCTCCCCGTCCCGCGGACGGTGACCATCACCAGCGAATCGGCCGACGGGGGCACCGAGGTGGATCCGGTGATCTACCTGCGAGAGGGCGCCTGCAGCCCCGACGCCGGGATCCCGGATGCGGGCCGCGAGCTCGGCTGCGCCGACGCGTTCCCGGATCCCGAGGTGCTGGTCCGCGCGCTGCCGGCCGGGCAGTACTTCCTCTTCGTCGACAGCTACAGCTCGGCGAGCGCCGGGCCGACGATCGTCACTGTCACGCTCTCCCCGTGACCTCCACCTCGGGGCTGGCCACGCCGGCGTACGCCGAGGTCACGATTGGAGACACCCGCGCCAGCCTGCTCAAGGACGGGCTGCAGACCTTCCCTTCGATGCTGGCGGCGATCGCCAGCGCCGAGAAGACGATCTGCTTCGAGACGTACATCCTGCGCGACGACACGACCGGGAAGCGGTTCGCCCAGGCGCTCCAGGAGAGAGCGCGCGCGGGGGTCGAGGTCAACCTGATCTACGACGGCTGGGGCTCCTCGATCTCGGAGGGATTCCTGGCCCACCTGGAAAGCGACGGGGTCCGCACCCTCCACTTCCAGCCGGTGCGCTTCTTCGGCCCGATCGGCCGGGCGGTGGCGCGGCTGAAGCGGCGCAACCACCGCAAGTCGCTGTGCGTGGACGGCAAGATCGGCTTCACCGGCGGGCTGAACATCAGCGACGACTACGCGTCGGTCGAGGACGACGGCCAGGGCTGGCGCGACACCCACGTGCGGATCGAAGGACCTCCGGTGGCAGAGCTCGAGCGGCTCTTCCTCCAGACCTGGCGCAACTACAAGGGCGCCGCTCTCGACGAGCGCCGCTACGTCCGCCCGCGGGTGCCGCCCGGCCGGGTGCGGATCATCGGCAACGCGTTTCGCGCCGACCGCAAAGACATCCGCAAGGCGTACCTGACGGCGATGGGGTCGGCGCAGCAGAACATCTACCTGACCCACGCCTACTTCATGCCGCCCGCGAAGATCGTCCGGGCGCTGATGCTGGCGGCGCGCAACAAGGTGCGGGTGGCGGTGATCCTCGCCGCCAGCACCGACGTCCGCCCGGTGCTCTGGGCGGCCCGCGGGCTCTACGATCGGCTGCTCCAGGCGGGGGTCGAGGTCTACGAGTGGGAAGGCCGGATCCTCCACGCCAAGACCGCGGTGGTCGACACGAAGTGGGCCACGGTTGGCAGCGCAAACCTCGACTCGCTCTCGCTGCGGCAGAACCTCGAGGTGAACGCGGTGTTCGAGGATCCGAAGTTCGCCGCCGCGGTCGAGCGGATGTTCGAGGAAGATCTGGCCCAGTGCCGGCGGATCACTGCCGAGTGGATGAGCGAGCGGCCGCTGGCCGAGCAGCTGCTCTCCTGGTTCGCCTTTCAGTTTCGCCGCTGGCTCTGACCGCCGCCGGCGACGGCGCCGATCAGCTCAGCCGGCCGGTGAGGAACAGCACCAGCAGGACCAGCAGGATGACTCCGGCGGGGGACCAGCCGGCGTAGCCGAACTTCCCGTGGCCGATGCCTCCGCCAATCAACGAGAGCAACAACACGACGACCAGGATGGTGATGAGCATGCCGGCATCCACTGCAAAGGGGAGCCCACCCCGCGAGGGTGCGATTCCGCGAGGCAGCACTGAAGCGGCGTGTGGCGTTCGTGCGGGGGCGGGGCGTTCGGCCGCGCTATTGGCTGGTGATCACGGTGCCGGTCGTGCCCCCGCTCCACAGCTCGCAGGCGTTGAGGCCGCGGATCCGGGCGAGGAAGTCGGCGCCGCCGCCGAAGGGGCCGAGGTTGATCCAGTCGGTGCCATTCCAGCGCTTCGCCACCGCGCCGAGCCCCACTGCGTAGACGGAAGTCGCGCTGAACGCCTGCACTCCGTAGATCGGCTTGCCGAACATCTTGTTGAGCACCGACCAGACCGTGCCGTTCCAGACGTAGAGGTCGTTGCCTTCGGTGCCGGCGAAGGCGAGGGTCGGGCTGACCACCGAGAGATCATTGACCGTCTCGGGGAGCGTCACGATTTCCCGCACCCAGAGGTCGGCGGCCGGGTCGTACTTGAGGATGATGCCGTCGTTGCCGCTGTTGCCCAGGCCGGCGGCGAAGAGCGAGCTCTCGTCGTAGCCGGCGATCGCCCACAGTTGCCTCACGCCGGCGTCGGCCAGATCCCACCGGCGATCGAGCGCGGGCAGCGGGGGATCGGTGTTGCGCAGCACGTTGCCGCTCAGCGTCGCGCTGTAGATCACCACCGTGCCGGCATCGACGAAGCCGGCCATCGCATAGACGTCTCCGGTGGGGCCGGTGCCGGCCGGAGTGGGCAGCAGCTGGCAGACCGAGCCGGCGGTGGGGTCGGTGTAGCGCAGCCCCGCGTCGTTGGTGCCGAAGTAGACCCGGCCGTCGGGCCGCGCCCAGGCCGCGTGGTGCTCGCCCGAGCACGTCGGGCCGGCCGAGACCCAGGCGCCGCCCGCCGCCCGGTAGAAGAGCGCGCCGCCGCCGGCGAGCCAGACCCCGCCGCCCGGGTAGGGAGCCACGTCGCGCCAGGTGCCGCCCAGCATCGGCGGCCCGACGGTCAGCCCCAGGCCCCCGTCGCAGCTGACCGGGCCGGCGTCGAGGCCCGCCCCGCCGTCGGTGCCGGCGTCGACGCCGCCGTCCGCTCCGGCGTCCGGGCCCGCATCGGCCGGCGCGCCGCCATCGCCCGCTCCGCCGTCGGTGCCGCCGTCGCCCAGCGGGGCCTCGTCGAGCCGCAGCGCCAGCTGCACCACCTTGCCCTGGGCCGGCGCCGGCTCCTGCCGGGCGTCGCGCGCGAGGACGGGGGTGGACCCGCAGGGGCGGTGGAGGGTGGCGGTGAGGGTGACGCTCCCGCTCCAGTCGTCGGCGAGCAACACCCCGAAGCTGATCGTCCCGTCCGGCGCCCTGCCCTGCAGCGACAGGCTGTTCTCCCGGGTCTGGCCCATCGGCCGCTCGGGCGAGGCGCGCAGCCGGATGCAGGCGTCGGCCGCCGCCTGCAGGTGGTACTCGATCGCGACCTTGAAGCCTGCGCCGGACGTCGAGCCGCACGCGCTGAGGGCGAGGGCGACTCCGAGCAGGCGCAGGCGGCTCACGGTCGCCAGTGTGGCACGCGCAGCCGCCCCAGGGCAGGGAGGTGGGAGAAGGCGCGCTTCTCTCACTGGCCGCGGACGAAGACGGTGCCCCGGCTGCCGGGGTTCCGGGCCTCGTCGAGGATCGCGGTGTCGGGGTCGAGGCCGACGATGTGGATCGCGTCGATCCCCTGCTCGAGCATCGCCAGGCTCTCTTCGACCTTGGGGATCATCCCCCCGACGATCACCCCGTTGGCGATCTGCGCGGTCGCCTCGGCGGGAGTGAGGCGCGCAATCCGGGTCGACGGATCGTCCTTGTCGCGCAGCACCCCCGGCACGTTGCTGACGAGGAACAGCCGCGCGGCCGAGAGGTGCGCCGCGACGCGGGTCGCCACCGTGTCGGCGTTGATGTTGAAGACGTTGCCCATCGCGTCGGCGCCGAGCGAGCCCATCACCGGCACCACTCCGGCGGCGGCGAGCTTCTCGAGCAGCGCGAGGTTCACCGCGGTGACGTCGCCGACCAGCCCGAAGTCGACCGGATCCGGGCCGCCGCCGGTGACCACCATCGGCGGGCGCTTCACCGCCTCGACCAGCCCGGCCGAGACGCCGGAGGTGCAGATCGCCGGCACGTGGGCGAGCTTGAACGCGCTGGCGATGTCGACCGAGACCTGGCCGGCCAGCGTCATCTTCATCACCTCGAGCGTCGCCTCGTCGGTGACCCGCCGGCCGCCGACCTGCCGGGTCTGCAGGCCCAGCCGCTTCGACAGCTCGGTCGCCTGGGGGCCGCCGCCGTGGACGACCGCCACCTTCACTCCGGCTTCGAGGAAGGCGTGAATCGCGCGCCCGACGGTGCGGGCCAGCTTCTGGCGATCGGAGGCCAGCTCGCCGCCGATCTTCACCACGAACCACTCGCCCGCCTTCATGGCCACAGCCCGGGCTCGGCGAGGGTCGCCTTCTCTTCGAAGCCCATCATCACGTTGAACGCCTGGATCGACTGGCCGGCGCCGCCCTTGACCAGGTTGTCGATCGCGGAGAAGCAGACCACCCGCCGGGTGGCGCCGGTGACCGGGCCGAGGGTGAAGCCGACCTCGACGTAGTTGCCGTGCGCGACCGCCACCACTTCCGGCTGGCGGTCTGACTCGACCACCCGGATGAACGGTTCGTGGGCGAAGGTGCTCTTCCACCCGGCGGTCAGCTGCTCCTTGCTGGTGCTGGCGGGGACGGTGGCGAAGCTGGTGGCGAAGATCCCGCGCGGCAGCGGGGCCGAGACGGGGACGAACTCCAGCGCCAGGTCTTTGGCGCCGACCAGCCCGAGGGTCTGGACGATCTCGGGGATGTGCTGGTGATCGAGCGGCGTGGAGGTGCGCAGGTTCGAGGCGCGCAGCGGGTGGTGGGTGCCGATCGCCGGGTTGGCGCCGCTGCCCGAGCTGCCGGTGGCGGCCACGGTCTGCACCGGGCCGGTGAGCAGGCCGAGCTTCGCCAGCGGGTAGAGCCCGAGCGCGATGGTGGTGGCGAAGCAGCCGGGGCTGGCGAGGTACTTCGCCTTCTTGATCGCCTCGCGGTTCAGCTCGGGCAGGCCGTAGACGAACGCGCCCTCGGTGAGCATCGCGGGCCGGGGGTGGGCGACGCCGTAGTACTTCTCGTAGGCGGCCGGATCGCGCAGCCGGAAGTCGCCCGACATGTCGACGATCTTCCCGGCGAAGCCCGAGTCGAGCATCTCGAGCACCACCCGGGCGGTGGTCTTGTGCGGCAGGGCGAGGAAGACGACGTCGACTCCTTTGCACGCCTCGGCGGCGGGGACCTGCTCGAAGGTCAGCTGCGAGACGCTGGCGAGGTTGAAGTGCACGTCGCCGATCTTCTTCCCGATGTTGTCGACCGCGGTCACCCGCGCGACTTCCACGTTCGGGTGAAAGAGCAGCCGCCGCAGGAGCTCGGCGCCGCCGTAGCCGGTGCCGCCGATGAGGGTCGCTTTGATCTTGGCCATGATGGCGGCGGACCCTAGTCCAACCGCTCAAAACCGGGAGGGCGCCCGTCAGGGGCCGAGCGCGCGCAGGGCCCAGGCGGTGAATAGGCCGAAGTAGGTGCCGAGCGAGATCCCGGCGAGGCCGAGGGTGAGCCCCGGGCCGACCAGCTGCCGGTTCTTCAGCGCGCTCGCCACCGGGCCGATGAAGGCGGGGCCGAAGATGGTGGCGGTGGAGCAGATGATGGTGGTGTCGGCGTCGAGCCGCGCCAGCCGCGAGATCCCGACGTGGATCGCGATCGCCAGGCACATCGCGGCGAGGACGAAGAAGAAGATCACCGGGCTGGTGCCGGCCAGCTGGCTGACGTCGGCCATCGAGCCGACCGAGACGCAGAAGACGAACAGCGCGTACTCGCCCAGGTCGTAGGCGCCGGCGAGGGTGCGGATCTGGCGGAAGAGCGAGGCGGCGATCCCCAGGGTGGTGAGGGCGACCAGCACGAAGGGCGAGTCGAGCCGGCCGAGGAAGAGGAACGAGAGTCCGACGCTCGCCCCGACGATCGCGCAGGTGAGGCCGAAGGCGATCGCCAGCGGCGCGGCGTTGGCGCGGGTGAAGCCGCTGCCGGGAGGGAGCTCGACGTGCTCGTGCGCTCCGTCCTCGGGCTGGAAGGGAGGCAGGATCTTCAGCAGCAGCCGCTGCCCGAGGCTCAACAGGAACAGCAGGTACACCCCGCCGGTGACGAGGTCGGAGGTGCTGACCAGCAGGAAGGTCTCCTTGCGGACGTCGAGCGCGATTCCCACCGCGCTCATGTTGGCGGTGCCGCCGACGTACACCCCGACCAGCATCCCGGCGATCTTCCACCACTCGTCGGTGCGGGTGCGGAACAGCCACCCGACGAGCCCCGAGGCGACCACCGCCGAGAAGCAGGCGATGATGAACGACAGCAGCAGCGGCCGGGCGAGGTTGAGCCACTTGCGGACCTCGCTGCTGAAGAGCAGCAGCGGAATCGCCAGTGGGACCGCGGCGGAGCTCAAGCGAATCGAGACCTCGTTGTCGAGCGGCAGCCCGAGGTTGCCGAAGAGGATCCCGGCGCCGTAGCAGAGCACCACCGGCCCCAGCAGCCGGGCGGGCTTGAAGTGGGCGGCGAGCCAGTTGGCGAGCGCGGGGAACACCAGCGCGACCAGGACCTGGGCGGCGAGGATCATCCGCCCCCTTTGAGCGAGGTGAACAGCAGCGTCCCGCCGGCGGCCAGCAGCAGCACCGCCACCACTTTTCGAAAGCGCGCCTCGTCGAGCCGGTGGTGCACCCACTCGCCGGCGACGATCCCCAGCCCGAGCGGGACGAGCAGCAGCGCCGACAGCGGCAGGGTCGAAAGCGAGAGCGAGCCGTCGAGCCACAGCCGGGGCAGCAGCAGCAGGTTGAGCACCACCCACACCGCGGCGAGGGTGGCGCGAAAGGCGGACTTGTCGGGCAGGGTGCGGGCGGAGACGAACACCGCGAGCGGGCCGCCGGTGGCGAAGACGCCGTGGATCACTCCGCCGGCGAAGAGGGCGAGGCTGGCGACCGGGCGGCTGAGCGGCTTGAGCGCGGTGGAGGCGAGCAGCTGGTGGAGCGCGACCGCGACGACGAAGAACGCGAACACCGGCTTCATCCACCCGGTGTCGGTGGAGCGGGCGAGCAGGATTCCGACTCCCAGCCCGACGGTCATCAGCGGCACCACCGAAGAGAGGAGGAACTTCCAGTCGAGGTGCCGGCGGCCGCGCGCCATCAGGTAGGCCGAGAGCACGAGGTTGACCGGCAGCAGCCAGCCGAGCAGGGAGGGGATGGGGAAGAAGAGCGCGCCGATGGTGAGCGCGACCACCATGCTGCCGAAGCCGGCGGCGGCCTCGATGAGGAAGGCGACCGCGACGATCGCGGCCAGCAGCGCAGTCTGCTCGGGGCTCACGCCGGGTGGAGCCCGTCGCGCTTCGGAAACGTCATCCGAGCGGCAGATTAGCCCCAGAGCTCGCTTGGGTTGAGCAGGGATCGCGCCGAGGCGGATCAACCCCACCGATGGCTGGGGCTAGGAAGGGGAGGCCCAGGCCGTCTGGAAGAGCTCGAAGAACTGGTTGGCGATGCCGGTGAAGCGAACGCCGAAGCGGCCGCGCACGCTCATCCGCGGATCGCCGGCCTTCGCCCAGCAGACCTTGCCGGTGAAGGGGAACTCCTGGCCCTGGAGGGTGATCGACCCCTGCACGTCGGTGCCCGGGCGGGCGATGTGCATCACCTCGACCGCGAAGCCCTGGGGCGAGACGTCGGCGGTGAAGGCGGGGAGCTTCCCGCCCAGGCTGAGCTTGAGGCGGCGGCGAAAGCGCGGGAGCAGGCGTTTGTTCATCCCGCGATGGTGGCAGCGCGACGGCGGCCCGCCATTTTTCCGACCGCCGCGAACGAGAACTTGCGCGGCTACTTCTTCGGGTAGACCTCGACCATCAGTCCCTTGAGCGTCTGGGTGATGTCGCTCGGGGCAGCGGCGAAGTCCGACTTGTTGAGCTGGTTGACCGAGGCCATGAACTCGTCGGCGCGCCAGACGTACTCCTTGCCGGTCCAGCCGTGGGTGGCGACGAGGTACTCGACGCCGTCCTTGTTGAAGTGCCCTTCGACCACCGCCCAGTGGGCGCGCTTGCCAGAACATCTCGCCCTGGGTGGTGAAGCCCTTCTGCTTGGCGACGTCGAGCAGCCGGCGCTTGGTGTCGGGCTCCTGGTGGTGGCTGTCCCAGCGGACCACGTCGGAGTCCTGCACCAGCGGGGTGAGGCCTTTGGTCGGATCCTTCTGCTCCCAGAAGTCCATCACCATCCCGAGCGCGTAGAGGCCGCAGGTCGGGCCGTCCTGCACCCGGGCGGGGACGTCGGCGCCGAGCTTGAGCGCCTTGGTCGCCTCGGTGGCGAGCTGGGCGCGATCGACCGGAGTGAAGGTGGTGCCGTTGGCGAGGGTGACCGCGAGGGGATCGGGCCGGGCCACCACCACCGGGGGCATCGACGGGCTGGGAACCCGGGTGGGAATCACCGGCGGCGGGCCTGGGCGGATGGGAGGAGGCATGGGGGGATTGTCGGAGGAACGCCTACCTCGGTGCTGTCAACCGGCGTGACGCGTAACGGCTCGTCTTCTCAGGTTTTTTTTGGAAACCAGGGGAAAAGCCTCGGGACGGCATTGATTCGCTGGGCGAAGTCGGGGCGGCGGGCGACCGCGTGCTTCTCCGCCAGCGGGATGCTGACGAAGAGGAAGAGGGCGAGCATCGCGGCGGGCCCGACCCCCATCCAGAGCGGTGCGCCGGCGGCGAGCCCGAACAGCCAGAGGCCGACCCAGAAGAGGATCTCGCCGAAGTAGTTGGGGTGGCGCGAGTACTTCCACAGCCCCTGGTCGCAGGCGCCGGAAGGATGGTCGGTGCGGAAGGCGCGCAGCTGTTCGTCGGCGATCGACTCGATCGCGATCGCGGCGAAGGTGACCAGCGCGGCGAGGCCGTCGAGCGGGGAGAAGGCGGCGGGGGAAGTGAGCGCCGGCAGCATCGGCAGGCTGCCCAGATACGTGAGCGCAGTGGGGAAGAGGTGAATGCCGAGGAAGCTGGCCGGCCAGTAGAGGCGGCCGGTCTTCTGGCGAATGTCGACGTAGCGCCAGTCTTCGTGGTGGATCCCCTTCCAGCCGCGGGCCCAGTTCCAGGTCAGCCGCACTCCCCAGAGGGTGACGGCGAGGAGGACGAGGGCGAAGCGGGGGCCGAGGTGCGGGGCGAGCGAGGCGAACCAGGCGGCGATCGCGATTGGGAGGACGCTCCAGTAGGGATCGTAGAGGCTCGAGTTGTTGGCGCGGCGGCTGCCGACGAAGACGACGATCGTGGCGGCGAGGTCGGCGAGCGCGACGCGCCACAGCGGGTCGAGGGCGGGAGTGGAGTGGGCGATCGCTGCCGCGGCCCCGAGCGCTCCGGCGTAGACGAGGACGACGTAGACGAAGCTGCGGGCGCGGATGCCGGTCATGAGGCCGGCGCGGGCCGGGTCGCCGCTCGCAGCTGGGCGGCCTCGCTCGGGCTGATCAGGCTGACGAAGACCTTCTTCTCGTGCGGCTTGTTGCCCTTGAGCCCGGTGATCCGCGTCAGCTCGATCAGCGGCTCGTGGGCGTTGCACTTCGCGCAGCCGAGCAGCGTCAGCCGGGTGGCGGACTTTCCGTCGCTCGCGCCGAGGTTGCGCGCGGCCTCGGCGTACTGGCTGCCCTCGAGCCGCAGCACCGCCTGCTTCACCGTCGGCGAGTCGCCCGCGCCAAAGGCGAGCGGGTGGGTCGCGTCGTACCAGCCGACGCAGCCTTCGCAGAACGGCTTGCGCGCTTCGGAGACGAGCATTCCGACCGCGATTCCGCAGACGATGAGGAAGTTGATCACCCACAGCGCGTAGACGCCGACGCCGGTGAGGGTGGGTTTCGAGGAGGAGGAGCTGTGCCCGGCCTTGGTGATGGTGACGCCGTTCCTCGCGGCGAGCTCCAGGTAGCCGAGGATCGGAGGGGTGGCGCTCTCTTCGGTCAGCGCCGCATCGACCGCCGCGTCGAGTCCATTCGCCTCGACGTAGGCGGCGGCGCCGGGGTTGTTGTTCAGCATCGTCGCGAGCTCCGAGCGGAAGCGGGCGTATTTGACCAGGTGGAGGCTGGTCTCGCCGAGCAGGCCGGCGCCGAGGCCGATCAGCGCGACCGCGAGCGGCTGGCGCACGTGGCGCGACTTCACCCGGCTCACGCCGACGCCGCCGATCACTGCGCCCAGCGCGGCGGGGTAGATCAGCAGCAGGCTCAGCCACTGAGAGACGAAGCCGAGGACGAGCCCGCCGAGGACCGCGGCGAGCGCCGCCGCGACTGCGAGGCGGGGAAGGGCTCCGGGATCAGACTTTCCGGACGGGACGTATGCGCGGCGGGCCATGACGCCTCCTAGCGGACACACGCCTCGGGTTCACCTTGCGGAGCGAAATTCGTCAGCAGGCCGCCGCGTCCGGAGTCGGACGAGGACCTTCGCCACGAGCAACTGCCGTTGATGCGCGTCACGCTTCGTCGTCGAACTCACCCCCGCGAAATTCGGGCCGTTTTCCCCTGCGCGCGCAACTCTAGCG
>JAGSPQ010000642.1 GCA_018262385.1 Myxococcaceae bacterium
TCACCCTCGGGGTCGATGGCTACATCCGCAAAGAGATCCCGATTCGCCCGGGGCACGCGAACGACTTTTTTGCGTCGATCTTCCTGCTTCGGCTCGCGCTGACCGTCCCGATCTTCCTCGCGATGCAGGGGGTGATGTCCTACTTCCACTGGCCGCGCGAAGTGCAGGTGCTGGTCTGGATCCTCGGCCTCGCCCAGTTCGTCCAGATGATGAACTTCAGCTTCGCGGCCCTGTTACAGGCCCACACCACCGTCGATGGGCTGTCGGTGATCAACGTCGGCTCCAAGGTCGCCTGGGGGGCGGCCAGCCTGGTCGGCGTCTACCTCGGCTACGGGATCAACGCGGTGGCACTCGCCTTGCTGCTCGCCGAGTCCGTGAAGGCCATCGTCTGTCTGGCTCTGTGCCAAAAGCACTTCGACCTGTCATTCGCGTCCTTCGGGTGGGGGCCGGCGAAGGTCATCGTGCTGGCGACGCTGCCGTTCTACGTGAACACCGTCTTCCACACCGTCTACAACAAGATCGACGTCGTCCTCCTGCGGCAGATCACCGAGGGCCGGCTGGGCGTCGCCGCCGCCAACCAGGAGACCGGCTGGTACGGAGCGGCCGCGGGCCTCGGCGGCCTGTCGATGCTCCTCGTCCCGCTGCTGGCCGGAGTGATGATGCCGCTGCTGGCGCGCGCGAAGGACGCCGATCCGATCGAGTACAGCCGGCTGATCAAGCGCTCGCTCGAGCTGGTGCTCACCGTGGCGATCCCGATCTCGCTCGCGATCGGGATCGGCTCCGACGTGCTGATCAAGGTGATGATCGGCGACGCCTACGCGCCGGCCACCCTCGCGCTGCGGCTGCTCTCGCCCGTCTACCTCTTCATCTACGTCAGCATCATCAGCGCGGTGGTGCTGCAGCTGGAAGACCGGGCGTGGACCCTGGCGGTGATGTCCGGGGTCGGGCTGGTGGTGAACATGGTCGCCAACCTGGTGCTGATCGGGCCGGCGATCGATCGCTACGGCGCGTCCTTCGGGGGCGCCACCTGTGCGCTGGTGCAGATCGTCACCGAGGCCGGGGTGGCGATCACGATGGTGGCGATGATGGGCCGCCGCAGCCTCGACGGACGCACGGTGAAGATGCTGCTCAAGACCGCGCTGGTCTGCGCCGGGGTGATCGCGCTCGATCTGACGCTGCGCCAGCGGCTGCCCCAGCTGCCCGGGCTGCTGCGGATGGTGATCAACGGCCTGGCCTACCTCACCGGCGTCGTCGTCTTCGGCGCGGTCAGCCCCACCGAAATGCTCGCCTTTGCCCGCCAGGCCTTCCGCCGAAAAAGGGCCGAACCTGCTGCCGTCTAACCTAGCTTGGGACCACGATCATGAAGACCACCCGACTCTGGCTGTTGTTGCCCCTCGTATTGACCGCCTGCCGGCACGACCCCGGCGTCTTCGTCGGCGCCGATGAGTACGTCGCTCCGTCGTCGAGCGACGGCGAGTACGTGATCCGCCCCGGTGACGTGCTCAACGTCCGCGTCTTCCAGCAGGACAACATGTCGGCCCGGGCCCGGGTGCGAAACGACGGCAAGATCTCGCTCCCGTTTCTCAACGACGTCACCGCCGCCGGCTTCACCCCGGTGGTGCTCGGCGCCCAGCTGCAGACCCGGCTGAAGGACTTCATCAACAACCCGGTGGTCACCGTCTCGCTGGAAGAAGTGCGCCAGCTGTCGATCTCGGTGCTCGGCGAGGTGCCCCGCCCGGGCATCTACCCGCTCGACGTCGGCTCGGGCGTGCTCCAGGCGCTGGCGGCGGCGGGCGGCTTCACCAACTTCGCCTACCGCGACGTCTACGTGATGCGGCTGATGCCGTTCGGCGAGAAGCCGCTGCGGATCCGGTTCGACTACCAGAAGCTCACCCGGGCCGAGGGCAAGGCCGCCGTCTTCGCCCTGCGCAGCGGCGACACCGTGCTCGTCGAGTAAGCGTCGATGAGCCCCCTGGTGCTGATGCCGTTGCTGCTGGCCCAGACCCACGCCAATTGGGAGGCCTCGGTGCGCACCGAGGTGCGCGCCCGCACCGCCACCGCGCAGGACCAGGGCACCAACGCCGCCGGCGACGTCGAGCTGCGGCCGTTCCTGTCGGGCTCGCTCTTCAACGGCCCCTGGAGCCTCAACGGCAGCTACAGCCCCACCTTCCGCAGCCGCGAGCCCTACAGCACCAACCGCATGGGCGCGCCGATCGGCGATCACTCCCACGTGGTGCAGCTCGGAGGGGTCTGGGCGAAGGAAGGCACCGCCCGGGTGTTCGCCGGCGAGTTCTTCAACTACGGCACCCTCGATCTGTCGACCCTCAACCGCGAGGGCGCGGTCGCCGGCCAGCCGGCGCCTCCGCCGCCGGTGCGCACCGGGCTGGGCCTGGTGCAGGAGCTGACCACCGACACCAGCGTCGGGCTCGACTGGTACCTCACCCAGCGGCTGACCCTCACCCTCACCGGCGGCTTCGTCTACGGCGGGGGAACCGACGAGGTGTCGCGGCGCAGCCTCCCGCTCCAGTCGTCCTACCGGGTGGGCTCGAAGCTGGCCTGGCTCGCCTCGCGGCTCGACACCTTCGCGCTCAACGCCAGCGGTCAGTACGTCCGCTTCTTCCAGGTTCCCGCCTACAACGACGGGATGCGGGAGGTGGCCGCCAACCCCGGCGCCCGGGTGGTGATCCTCGAGCTGTCGACCCGCTACGACCGGCTGCTGGCGGAAGAGACGACGGTCGACGTCACTGTCGGGATCACCGGCGTGGTGGGGCAGATCCCCAACACCGATCCGAACGTCCCCGGCGCCTTCAAGACCATCAACAACCCCGGCGGGCTGGTGGCGGCGGGCTTCAGCCACCGCGAGCAGCTCAAGGGTCAGCAGGTCGACTTCCGCCTCAACGCCTCGCTCGCGCCGTTCGTCGATCGCTTCGCCGGCAGCGTCTACCAGCGGGTCGAGGCCGGAGGCACCATCGGCTGGAGCAACGCGCAGCGCTTCTCGGCCTCGCTCTCCGCCGGAGTCGCCCGCTCGCTGCCGGTCGGAAACGAGCTCGCGCTCACCTCGGTCTACGGCGAGGGCGGCGGCGGCTACCAGGGAGATCCGTGGTGGCGGGTGGACGTGGTCGGCCGGCTGTCGGTCAACCGCCAGGACAATCTGCCGGTGGCGGCCGGGATGACGGTTGGACCTCCGCCCCCGCTCGGCACCCAGTGGGTGGTAGGACTGTCGCTGACCCTGATTGCAGCCAGCCAGCAGCCGCGCACCTTTCAAGCCGAAGAAAAAAGAGGCCCGTAAGACCATGGCATCGAAGGCCACCGTCGTTCCGAAGACCGTGCTCGTCGTCGAGGACGATCCGCCGCTGCGCAAGCTCGTCGCCGGCTACTTGAAGCTGCTCAACTTCGCGGTGATCGAAGCGGCGGACGGCAAGAAGGCGATGACCGCGCTGGGCGAGCAGCCCTACGACCTGATCTGCCTCGACCTGATGCTCCCCGAGTCGTCGGGCTACGACGTGCTCGAGTTCATCCGCAAGGAAGGCCTGGCCCGGGTTCCGGTGTTGATGATGAGCGCCCGTTCGCTGCCCGAAGACCGCGCCCAGGCCGAAGAGCTGGGCGCCACGCTGTACCTGATCAAGCCGTTCACCCGCTCCGACTTCACCAAAGCGGTGAAAGCGGT
>JAGSPQ010000643.1 GCA_018262385.1 Myxococcaceae bacterium
GGCGTCTCCTGCCCGGAGCCC
Organism: Myxococcaceae bacterium; assembly: GCA_018262385.1. Classification (GTDB taxonomy): domain Bacteria; phylum Myxococcota; class Myxococcia; order Myxococcales; family Myxococcaceae; genus JAGSPQ01. Next base: position 22 of record JAGSPQ010000643.1, read on the forward strand.
CGGGTGCCCTGCTGCACCAGCCGGGCGAACTTGGTCACCAGCGCCGGGTCGTTGCCGTTGAGGACCCGCTCGGTGCCGGTGCCGAGGATCACCCCTCCGTCCAGCTCGGAATCGGGGACGGCCTGCAGCTTGCCGGACTGGCCGGGGTACTCGCGGTTGAAGTCGATGCCTCCGCTGAAGGTGTGTTGGTAGACCGCGGTGGTGATCACCCCGATGTTGAAGTCCTGGGCGACTCCCCCGCCCTTCTTCAGCTCGTCGATGAAGGCGGTCAGCTCGCGGGCGACCCCTTCCTGCTCTTCACGCATCGAGCTGGAGTTGTCGATCACGAACAGCACGTCGAGCTTCTGGGCCTCGGGGGTCAGCGCGGCGGTCACGCAGGACGAGGGCAGGTTGCCGCCGTCGCCGGTGCCAGGCGGAACGCACCCGAAGCAGCCCGAGCAGCTGCTCGCCAGCGCCAGGAGCGCGGCGGCGAGAAGGTGGAAATGGTTCTTCATCATTGAACAACCTCGGGTGGTAACTGGCGGCGCCCATTGTGCCCTACCCGTACGGGCGGGTCGAAAACAGGGCAAAACAATGGGTTGCAGGTGATCTTTTCATTGCTACCCTATGAACATGTCCGACGAAAAGAAGAAGGGCGCCGCCGCCGCTCAGACGATGGCTGCGCCGATGAGTCCTCCCGGCTTGATCAACAAGGACGACATCCCCCAGGTCCTTCCGATCCTGCCCCTTCGCAACTCAGTCTTCTTTCCCGGCGGCGTGCTCCCGCTGGCCGTCGGCCGTCAAAAGACGATCGCCCTGATCAAGGACGCGGTGCGCGACGATCAGGTGATCGGCGTCGTCACCCAGCGCAAGGCAGAAGAGGAGGATCCGGGCGCCGCCGACCTCTACTCGATGGGCACCGTCGCCCGCATCGTCAAGCTGCTGAAGATGGGAGAGGACAACTACTCGCTGGTGGTCCAGGGCCTGGCGCGCTTCCGCGTGCTCGACCTGGTGCAGGAGGCCCCGTACCTCAAGGCCCGGGTCGAGGCGGTGGAGGACAAGACCGCCGCCGAGAACGTCGAGGTCGAGGCGCTCGGGATCAACCTGAAGAAACTGGCCCGCGAAGTGATCGAGCTGATGCCCGAGCTGCCCGCGGCGGCGACCGAGCTGGTCGAGTCGATCACCCACCCCGGCCACCTGGCGGATCTGATCGCCGCCAACGTCGACGTCCCGATCGAAGAGAAGCAGGCGGTGCTCGAGACGGTCGATCTGAAGGCCCGGATGAAGCTGGTGCTCGAGCTGCTCAACCGCAAGCGCGAGATCCTCAAGCTGTCGAACAAGATCGACTCCGCCGTGAAGGGCGAGATGTCGAAGACCCAGCGCGAGTACTACCTGCGCCAGCAGCTGAAGGCGATCAAGGAAGAGCTGGGCGAGATGGGCGAGGAAGAGGAGGAGCTCGACGAGCTCGCCGAGCGGCTGAAGAAGGCCGGGCTGCCTCCCGAGGTCGAGAAGGTCGCCAACAAGGAGCTCAACCGGCTGAAGACGATTCCCGCCGCGTCGAGCGAGTACACGGTGGCCCGCACCTACCTCGACTGGATCGCGGATCTGCCGTGGAGCAAGCAGAGCGAAGACAACCTCGACATCGACAACGCGCGGAAGATCCTCGACGCCGATCACCACGGCATCCAGAAGGTGAAGAAGCGGATCCTCGAGTACCTGGCAGTGCGCAAGCTGAAGAACGACATGCGCGGCCCGATCCTCTGCCTGGTCGGCCCCCCGGGCGTCGGCAAGACGTCGCTCGGTCAGTCGATCGCGCGGGCGGTCAATCGCAAGTTCGTCCGCTTGAGCCTCGGCGGCGTGCGCGACGAAGCGGAAATCCGCGGTCACCGCCGCACCTACGTCGGCGCCCTGCCCGGCCGCTTCATCCAGTCGATGAAGAAAGCCGGCACCCGGAACCCGGTGATGATGCTGGACGAGATCGACAAGCTCGGAGCGGACTTCCGCGGGGACCCGTCGTCCGCCCTGCTCGAGGTGCTCGATCCCGAGCAGAACAACTCGTTCGCCGATCACTACCTCGACGTGGCCTTCGATCTGTCGAAGGTCCTCTTCATCGCGACCGCCAACCAGCTCGACCCGATCCCCGGGCCTCTGCGTGACCGGATGGAGATCATCGAGCTGTCCGGGTACACCTTCGAAGAGAAGGAGATGATCGCCCGCACCCACCTGATCCCGAAGCAGCTGAAGGAGCACGGGCTGGCGGCGGTCGATCAGCTGGTGATCGAGGACAAGGCGCTGCAGCTGCTGCTGACCTCGTACACCCGGGAAGCCGGCGTTCGTTCGCTCGAGCGGCGGATCGCGGACCTCTGCCGCGCGGTGGCGGTCGACTTCGCCTCCGGCAAGACCGACAAGCAGACGATCACCCCGGATCGGGTGATCGAGATCCTCGGCCCCGAGCGCTACTACTCGGAAGTCGCGGAGCGCACCGAGACCCCGGGCGTCGCCACCGGCCTGGCCTGGACGGCCTCGGGCGGCGATCTGCTCTTCATCGAGTGCACCAAGATGCAGGGCAAGGGCGGCTTGACCCTCACCGGTCAGCTGGGTGACGTGATGAAGGAGTCGGCTCAGGCCGCGCTGTCGTACCTGCGCGCGAACGCCGAGCGGCTGGGGCTCAATCCCCTCTTCCTCGAGAAGACCGACATCCACCTCCACTTCCCCGCCGGCTCGATTCCGAAGGACGGGCCGAGCGCGGGCGTCACCATCCTCACTGCGCTGACCTCGCTGATGACCGGAATCCGGGTTCGCAGCGACACCGCGATGACCGGAGAAGCCACCCTGCGCGGCCTGGTGCTGCCGGTCGGTGGGATCAAGGAGAAGGTGCTCGCCGCTCACCGCGCGGGCATCAAGCGGATCGTGCTCCCCGAGCGCTGCCGCAAGGACATGGTCGACGTCCCTGAGCAGGCGAAGAAGGAGCTCGAGTTCCACTTCGTCACCCGCATGGACGAGGTGCTCAACCTGACGCTCGAGACGTCTCCCTGGAAGACGGTGCCTCCGGCCGAAGAGCCGAAGCCGGCCGAAATCCGGGCCTGAGCTGAAGAAGTCTGGCGGGCAGGTTCTCTAAAAAAGGGGACCTGCCCGTTCTCTTTGCGGGTCGAAGCGGCCTACTTCACGATGGTGCGGAAGTAGTCGATCGTCTTCTTCAGCCCCACCTCGAGCGAGACCTTCGGCTCCCAGCCGAGCAGCTGCTTCGCCCGGGTGATGTCGGGCTTGCGCTGCTTCGGGTCGTCCTTCGGCAGGGGGGTGAAGACGATCTTGCCTCCGCCGCCGGCCGCTTTGCGCACCGCCTCGGCGAACTGGATCATCGTCAGCTCGTTCGGGTTGCCGATGTTCACCGGCTGGGTCACGTCGGAGAGCGCGAGGCGGATGAAGCCGTCGATCTCGTCCTCGACGTAGCAGAACGCGCGGGTCTGGGAGCCGTCGCCGAAGATGGTGAAGTCCTGACCGCGGAGCGCCTGGCCGACGAAGGCCGGCACCACCCGCCCGTCGTTGAGCCGCATCCGGGGGCCGTAGGTGTTGAAGATCCGCACCATGCGGGTCGAGACGCCGCGCTTGCGCTGGAAGGCGGCGACCATCGCCTCGCCGTAGCGCTTGGCCTCGTCGTAGACCGCG
>JAGSPQ010000051.1 GCA_018262385.1 Myxococcaceae bacterium
CGTGCTCGCGGTGTTGGGCCTCCATCTCGTCCAGCGCCCGATCCACCGCCGGGTCGGTGCCCCGCAGCCGGCGCGCCAGCGACTCTTCCTCGTCCCGGAAGTGCAGCGGCAACACGGTGGTGAAGTACTCGTAGAGCCGCTGAGCGGTGGAGACGATCAGCTCCGGCTTCGCGCCCTGCACCCGCGCCAGGCCGGCCGCCAGCACGGTGAACGCCCGCAGCCGGGTATGGCTCTGCAGGTAGAGCGCGACGATGTCTTCCGGCTCGACCACCCGCTTCGTGCTGCTGACCTGGAGTTCCATGACTCACAGCCTTGCTGATTCCATGCCCGCCCGCTGCTTCTACCGCCGGCGAGGGAGCAGCCCAGCTTGTGAGAGCGACAAGCCTGCCCACTGCGCATGCGCGTTGCACCGGTGGCCGGGGTGCATTCGCTCTATCTCCTCTCGGTCTGGCTCCACCTCCTCGCCGCGACCACCTGGGCCGGGGGGATGCTGTTTCTCGTGCTGGTGGTCGTCCCCTGGCTCCGCTCGGGGCGGCGGGAGCAGGCCGGCCTCTTCCTGCGAGAGACCGGCGAGCGGTTTCGCACCGTTGGGTGGACCTGCTTCGTGATCCTGATTGCGACCGGCACCTTCAACCTCTGGATGCGCGGGGTGCGGTGGAAGGACCTGGTCGATCCCACCTGGCTGGCGACCGACTTCGGCCGGGCGCTGGCGTGGAAGCTCGGCTTCGTCGTGGCGGTGCTGGTGATCAGCGCGGTGCACGACTTCCACTCCGGGCCCAGGGCGACGGTGGCGATCGAGCGCGATCCGGGCTCGGCCGAGTCGATGCGGCTTCGCCGGTTGGCCAGCCTCTTCGGCCGGCTCAACCTGCTGCTCGCCTTCGCCCTGATCGGCCTGGGGGTGATCCTCGTCCGCGGCTGGCCCTGATGGGGTGCAGAAGTTGCACCGGCGGGCAGCTGGCGCAATCGGCAGCCGCGGTGCGAGCTCCCAGAAGTTCGTCCCCCTGACCGGCGGTCAAGGATGCGGCGGTGGCCCGGCCGCGGTGGATTCGGACAGCCAGGGGGGGACGGCTAGCCCTCGGCGAGCGCTTCGAGCGCGGCGCGATCGAGCACCCGCATCCCGGACGCCGAGTCGAGGATGCCCCGGGTCGAGAACCGGCGCAGCACCCGCGAGAGCGTCTCCGGCCGCATCCCCATCAGCCCCGCCACCCGCGCCTTCGACAGCGGGCGGTGGACGTCGTTGGTGCCGATCAGCCGCTCGTAGGCCAGGGCGAACCTCGCCACCCGCGCCTGGATGCTGCCGGTGCGGAAGTCGACGTCCCGGCGCTGCTCGAGCAGCTCGGTGAGGGTGAGGTTGAAGAGGGTGCGCGCCGCGCCGGTCGAGCCCAGCCAGGTCTTCACCACCGGTACCGTGGCAGCGCAGATCTCCACCTCGGTGAGGGTGCGCACCTCGCAGGCCGAGGGGGTTCCCTCGACCGCCTCGACCCCCAGCAGCGACCGCGGGCCGCGGACGGCGCCCCAGGTCTGCTCGCCATCTCCGCTGACGGCCGACATCGAGATCACTCCCGAGCGGACGAAGCCAATCTCGGTCGGCAGCGCGCCCTGGGCCACCAGCACCGTATCGGCAGTAAACTTCTTACGGGCGAACACGCACTTGCCCGCCACCTTCAGCTCACAGTCGTTGCAGTCGTGGACGGGGCGACGGAGCATCCGCCAGCTCTTTGCAAGCCGGCCGCCAACCCCCACTTCAGCCCGTCTTGCGCTGGGTATGGGCGGCGCGCTCAGCGGCTTCAACGACTGCATTGGCGGCATCCTTGAAAGCGCTGGCTGGCAGCGGATCGACTTTCGCGAAGAGGGCCGGCAGCAGGGCAAGCCTGCGGTCGGGGATCACCGTCTGGGCGATCGCGTACAGCATCAGGTCTTCCTTGTCGGTGTGGGCGTTGACCAGCTGGCACCAGGCCCGGGCGGCGTCGACCATCTCGACCTGCCGGTGCCACTGCCCGTCCACGCAGGCGCGGGCCGCGGCGCCCAGAACGGCAGCATACTTCCGGCCCTGGTCGTGCTCGTTGAGGATCGAGGCGAGCGGGCCCGAGTCGTTCGGCAGCCCGGCCTGCACCATCTCGCTGAACAGCACCTGCTCTTCCTTGGCGTGGTGGGAGCCGTCGGCGAACTGCATGATGAAGGCTTGCAGCTCGAGGAAAGGAGTGGGCGAGATCCGGCGATCGCCTCGGGTGAGATCGAGCAGAGACGTGATCGCGCTGATCACCACCCGAATCTGCCGATGCTCTTCCGAGAGCGATTCGAGAGGATCCATGGCAGTTGAATACTCGGGCGCTCCCCCGGGGGTCTTGATCACGATCAAGGCGTTGGGTCCGGGTGCGGGCGACAAGTGCGCGGTCGATGCGACCCGTGCTCCGAGGAGAAAATCAGCTGCCCGTGGCCGCCAGTACGCTGCTCGAGCTGCTCGAGTTGCGGGCCGAGCAGGACCGCCCCTGGCTGGTCTTCCACCACGGCCACCGCACCGAGTCCTTCACCGTTCGCGACCTGCTTGCCCGGGCGTGGGTGTGGAGTGCGGGCTTCGAGACCGCGGTCGGCCGCCGGGTCGGAATCTGGCACCCCAACTCGCCCGACTTCGTCGCCGCGTTCTTCGGCGCCCTCGGCGCGGGCGCGATTCCGGTGCCCCTGCCCTGGCCGGTTCTGGAGGGCGATCTCACCGGCCCATTCGAGAAACTGGCGCCCGTCATCAGGCGGGCCGACCTGTTCGCGATCGCCGCTCCCGCGCGCACCCGGGCGATCGAGGGCCCCAACTGGGTCACTCCCCGCGCCGCCCACGGCTTCACCCACCGCCCGTCGCCGGATGACCCGGCGTTCATCCAGTTCACCTCGGGCTCGACCGGCATTCCGCGCGGCGCGGTGATCTCCCAGCGGGCCGCGGTCTACAACGCGACCGCGCTGGTCCACGGCCTGGGCCTGGGGCCCCACGACGTCGGCGTCTCGTGGATCCCGTTCTTCCACGACATGGGCCTGGTCGGAGTGCTGCTGGCCTCGCTGGTCGGCGGCTTCACCACCCACATCCTGCGGCCCAGCGAGTTCCTGCTCCACCCGTGGACCTGGCTGGATCTGATCGGCGGGGTGAAGGCGACGCTGACCGTCGCGCCGGACTTCGGCTACGCCTTCGCCGCCCGCCGCTGCCGCGAAGGCAAGCATCAGCTCGGCTCGCTGCGCTGCGCGCTGACCGGCTCGGAGCCGATTCACCTCTCGACCCTCACCGCGTTCTGCGACCGGTTCGCTCCCGGTGGCTTCAAGCCCGAAGCGTTCGTCGGCGCCTACGGGCTGGCCGAGAACACCCTCGGGGTCTGCGTCGGACCCGCGCTCCAGCCGCTGTACCGGGACGCCCACGGGCACGGGCTGCCGGGCGTCGGCACCCCGCTGCCCGGAATGGAGATCGCGCTGCACGGGCCGCTGGGCGAGATCTGCGTGCGCTCGCCCTCGCTGATGACCGGCTACTTCGACGCGCCGGAAGAGACCGCGGCGGTGCTCCAGGACGGCTGGCTGCACACCGGCGATCTCGGCGTGGTCGAGCAGGGCCGGCTCTACGTCACCGGGCGCGAGAAGGAGCTGGTGATCAAGGCCGGCCAGAAGTTCCACCCCAGCCAGATCGAGCAACTGGTCGCCGGCACGGTCGACGCGCCGCCCAACGGCGTCGCCGCCTTCAACGCCGCCGATCAGCTGGTGCTGGTGATCGAGCAGCGGCGCGCCATCGATCCCACCGACACCGCCAGGGTGCGCGCGCTGATCGTCGAGCGGCTCGGAGTGCGGGTCGATCGCGTCGAGTGGGTCGCGGCCGGGACCCTGCCGCGCACCACCAGCGGCAAGCTTCGCCGCAGTGCCTGCGCCGAGCAGTTCGGAGTCCAGGCGTGAGCGTTCTCGTCCTGGGCGCGGGCGGGTTTCTGGGCCTCAACACCGTCGACGCGCTGCTCGAGCACGGGGTGCAGCCCACCTGCGGCCGCCGCAAGCGCAGCAACGTGCTCGGCCTTCGCCAGCGAAAGGTGCCGCTGGTGGTGGCGGATCTCGAGCAGCAGCAGACGCTGCTCGAGGCGATGCGGGGCTTCTCCACCGTGGTCCACCTCGCCGGGCACTACCCGCGGCTGTCGACCCAGCCCGAGCTGAGCCTGCAGGTGGCGCAGCGGCAGACCCGCCACGTGCTCGACGCCGCGGCCGAGGCCGGGGTCGAGCGGCTGATCTACGTCTCGAGCACCGCCACCGTCGCCGCCCGCGCCGATCGGCCCAGCGACGAGCGCGATCTCTACGCCCGCACCCCGGGGTTCGGCGCCTACCATGACCTCAAGTGGGCGATGGAGCAGCAGGTCGCGGCCGAGAAGCGCCTGCGCCCCGTCATCCTCTGCCCCGGCGCCTGCGTCGGCCCCTTCGATTGGAAGGCAGGCACCTCGGCGGTGCTCTGGGCGCTCAAGGGCGGCCAGTGTCCCCCCCATCCCGACGGGGTGGTCAGCTGGGTCGACGCCCGCGACGTGGGCCTGGCGATCGCGCGGCTGGTGAAGAGCAGCCTGGCTCCGGCGCGGCTGCTGCTGGCGGCGCAGAGCCTGGGCTTCCACCAGTTCATCGAGGCCACCGCCGCGCGCTACGGCGTCGCCGAGGTGGCCCCCGCGCTCTCCGCCGAGGCGGCGATCGCGCTGGCGGACTGCGAGGAGCGCCGGGTCGAGGTCGAGGGCGGCCGCCCCCGCATCTCACGCGAGCTCGCCGATCTGATCGTTCATGGCCCCCGAGTCGACGGCTCGCACGCGCGCGCCCTGCTGGGCTTCGAGTACCGCTCGCTGCCCGAAGCCCTGGGCGCATTCGATGCATGGGCCCAGCGCCTGGGCGTTGGTCTTTCAACCCGTACCGAGGTGGACGCGCGATGACGATTCCCGATGCGAAATGGGAAAGCCGGATGATGGAGCTGATTGCCGAGGTCTCGGTGATGAAGGTCTCGCAGATCAAGCCGGAGCACCGGCTGCGCGAGGATCTGGGAATGGACTCGGTCTGCTCGCTCGAGCTGATCTCGATGCTGGCGGAAGAGTTCGGGCTCGACATCTCGGTGGAGGAGGCCGCCGGCGTCAACACGGTCAGCGGAGCGATCGCGATGGCCCGGAAGCACATCGAGGCGGCCTAGTGAGCGCAGCGGTGATCGACGAGACGTCGGGTCCGGGGTTCGACGAAGCGGTCGTCCGGTCGGTGCGCCAGTTCGCGCAGCGAGAGCTCAACGCGCTCGAGATCGACCGCGCAGGGAAGATTCCTCCGCTGGTGCTCGACCGCCTCGCGGGGCTGGGCGTGTTCGGGGTCACGCTGCCCCAGCAGCATGGGGGGCTGGGCGCCGGGCTTCCGCTCGCGACCCAGGTCGTCGCCGCGCTGGCCGAGGTGGATCGATCGGTGGCCGTCACCGTCGGGCTGCACCTGGGGCTGGGGACGCGGGCGCTGGTCCGCTACGGCAGCCCGAAGCTGCAGGCCGAGCTGCTGCCGGCGCTGGCGAGCGGAGAGTGGATCGCCGCCTTCGGCACCACCGAGCCCGGGGCCGGCAGCGATCTGTCGAAGCTGAAGACCACCGCCACCCGACCGGCCGACGAGGTGGTGCTCGACGGCGAGAAGGCCTTCGTGACCAACGGGGGCCTGGCGCACCTGCTGACCGTCACTGCCTCCACCCACGGCACCGCCGGCCTCGATCGCGGGATGGTGATGGTGGCGCTGCCGATGCTCGCCAGCGGAGTGGTGCGGCTGCCAGAGGAGCACAAGCTCGGGCTGCGCGGCTCGTCGACCACCGGCTGCCTGCTCGAGGGGGTGAAGGTCCCCAGCCACTGGATGCTGGGCGACCCGTCCACCGGCAAGGCCCAGCTCGATCACACCCTCGCCTGGGGCCGGACGTTGATGTCGGCCGGCTGCGTCGGCGCCGCCACCTCGGCGCTGGCCAAAGCGCGCGAGCACGTCGCGGCGCGCCGCCAGTTCGGCCGCCCGCTCGAGGATCAGCCGGTGGTCCAGGGGCAGCTGGCCTCGTCGATCGTCCTGCTCGGCGCGATGAAGGCGCTGGTGGAGACCGCCGCCGCCCAGGAGTCCGATCGCGATCTCAACCGCTGGTCGGTGAGCGCGAAGGTGTTCTGCAGCGAGCAGGGCTGGTCGATCGTCGACACCGCGCTGCAGCTGCACGGAGCGATGGGGTACATCGAGGACACCGGGCTGGCGATGATGCTGCGCGACATGCGGGTGACCCGCATCTTCGAGGGCGCCAACGACGTGCTGCTCACCCACGCGGGGGCGATCGAGCTGCAGAACCCGGCGGGCGTGAACGACCTTCCTCCGCTGGCGCTGCAGATCGCCCAGACCGTCTCGCGCCGCGGCCAGCGGCTGCGTGACGAGCTGGGGGTGCGCGCCTTCCGCCGGCCCGAGCTGCTCCACTGGCTGGGCGAGGCGGTGGTGTGGAGAGACGCGGTGGTGGCGGGCTGCCGGGCGATGGCCTCGCCCGCCGCGCAGCGCACCCTGTGCCGGGAAGCGTGCTCGGCGCGGCGGGCGGCAGATCGCCGAATGCATCCGGCCGATGACCAGGCCCAAATCCTTGCGAGGTCCATGTGAAGGTTCTCTTCGTCTACGCCGGTTTCGAACGCCACTCAGAGGCCCACCCCGAGCTGCGGAAGTGGGTGCCGATGAACGAGTACCTCGGCTCGCCGTCGCTGGGGCTGTCGATGATGGCCGCGGTCACCCCGCCCCAGATCGAGATCGAGTACCGCGACGATCGGGTGGAGAAGGCCGACCGCCCGACCGACGCCGACCTGGTCGCGATGTCCTTCTTCACCCCCGCCGCGACCCGCGCCTTCGAGCTGGCGAAGTACTTTCGCGGCCAGGGCAAGACCTCGGTCGCAGGCGGAATCTTCCCCACCGCGATGCCCGACGAGTGCGAGCGGCACTTCGACGTGGTGGTGGTGGGGGAGGGCGAGCGGCTGTGGCCGAAGCTGCTGGCCGACTTCGCCGCCGGGGCGGTGAAGTCGCGGTACACCGAGGACCAGGCGTACCCGCTGGACGACGTGCCGCTGCCGAAGCTGTCGATGTACTTCGGCGCCGAGCGCGACGGCTTCCGGCCCGACGACTACCCGGTGCAGATCACCCGCGGCTGCCCGCTGCAGTGCCAGGCGTGCGTGCTGCCGCTGGTGATGCGCAAGTCGATTCGCGAGTTCTCGCTTCCCCACGCGCTCGGCCAGCTTCGGCAGCTGAAGCGGGAAGGAAAGCGCGCCTGCCTCACCGAGGACACCAGCTGGTTTCCCGGCCGGCCGGCCAACCACCTCAAGGAGCTCTTCCGGGGGATGATCGAAGAAGGGCTCGAGGCGAGCATCAGCTACGTCGGGATCTCGATGCCCCAGCTGCTGGTGGCCAGCGACGAGGTGCTGCGGCTGGCGCGCGAGGCAGGGGTGGGGATGTTCTACCTGGTCGGCGGCTTCGACCCGATCACGATGCGGGCCTTCACCGGCGTCGACGCCAAGGCCCTCGACCGCGCGCACAAGGCGATCGCGCGCGCGCACCGGGTGGGGATCGTGCCGTACACCAGCTTCCTGCTCGGCAATGACGAGGACGACGTCGGCACCGTCGACCGGATGCTCGAGTTCGCCGCCGCGTCGGGAATCGAGAAGGCCGAGTTCGCGATCTTCACTCCGTACCCCGGCACTCCCTCGTGGGATCGGCTGAACCAGGAAGGGCGGATCCTCTCGCGCGACTGGCGCCACTACAACGACGCGAACGTGGTCTTCCGGCCCGCGAAGATGACGCCCCAGCAGCTCGCCGACGGCTACCTGCGGCTGTGGCGCGAGTTCTACTCGGACAAGGGCCACTGGGCCGACAAGTGCCAGGCCGAGCGAACGATCCAGTTCTGACGCGCTCGACCCGAGGGGTAGCCCCGTGAGCAAGACTGCCCAGAAGATCGTGATCATCGGGGCCGGGATCGGAGGCCTCGCGGCCGCCGCCCGCCTGGCCCACCAGGGCTTCGACGTCGAGGTGCTCGAGAAGGGCAGCGGGCCCGGCGGCCGGTGCGGGCGGCTGCAGGTCGACGGCTTCACCTTCGACACCGGGCCGACGTTGCTGCTGATGCCGGCGGTGCTCGAGGAGACCTTCGCCAGCGTCGGGAAGAAGCTGTCGGACTACCTGACCCTCGAGCGGTGCGACCCCAACTACCGGATGCACTTCCGCGACGGGTCCGACCTGACCTTCAGCACCGAGCTGTCGCAGATGGGCCGCGAGCTCGAGCGGATCGAGCCGGGCAGCTTCGGCCGCTTCCTCGAGTTCCTCGCCCTCGGGGAGGACCAGTACCGGACCTCGCTGGATCACTTCGTCGGCCGCAACTTCGAGAGCCGGATGGAGATGTTCACTCCGGCGAACCTGAAGCACGCGCTGCGGATCAAGGCGCACAAGACGATGTACGCGCAGATGTCGCGGTTCTTCAAAGACGACCGGCTGCGCGCGGCGCTCACCTTCCAGACGATGTACCTGGGCATCTCGCCGTACGAGAGCCCGGCGGTCTACGGGCTGCTGCCGTACGCCGAGCTGGCGGTCGGGATCTGGTTCCCTCGAGGCGGGATGTTGGCGGTGCCGCGCGCCCTCGAGCGGGTGGCCACCGAGCTGGGCGCCACCTTCCGCTACCGGGAGGAAGTGGATCAGGTGGTGCTCGAAGGCGGGAAGGCGACCGGGGTCCGCTTGCGCGGCGGCGCGGTGGTGAAGGCGGACCTGGTGCTGTGCAACGCCGATCTGCCGTGGGCCTACAAGAACCTGATCGACCCGGCAGCCTCGGAGCTCAAGAACGTCGAGAAGCTCAAGTACACCTCGAGCGCGTTCATGATGTACCTCGGGGTGAACAAGCCGTACCCGCAGCTGCTCCACCACAACATCGTCTTCGGTGGGGACTACCCCGGCTCGTTCCGGGACATCTTCAAGCACAAGCGGGTGCCGGCCGACCCGAGCTTCTACGTCAACGCGCCGGCGCACACCGACCCCTCGCTCGCGCCCCCGGGCAAAGACTGCCTCTACGTGCTGGTGCCGGTGCCCGATCGCACCGCGGGGCTCGACTGGAAGGTCGAGGGGCCGGCGCTGCGGGAGAAGATCCTCGATCGGCTCGGCGAGCTGGGCTGCCCGAATCTGCGGGCGGACCTCGAGGTCGAGCGCAGCTTCACCCCCGACGACTACGCCCTCGAGCTGAACCTCGAGCGGGGCGCGGCCTTCGGGCTCTCCCACAACTTCTTCCAGGTCGGCCCCTTCCGCCCGAAGAACCAGGACCCGAACATCTCGAACCTCTTCTTCGTCGGGGCCTCCACCCAGCCAGGCACCGGGCTGCCGATGGTGATGCTCTCGGCGAAGCTGGTGGCCGAGCGGATCGGAGCGCTCGGGGCCTCGCGGCGCACGCCGGCCGGAGCGGCCACCCGCTCCGATCCCGTCGCCGCATGAAGCGCACGGTCGCGGTCATCGGCGGTGGGCTGGGGGGAATGACCGCCGCCGGCGAGCTGGCCAAAGCCGGCTGCGCGGTGACGCTGTTCGAGCGGGGAGCGTGCTTAGGGGGCAAGGCGGCGGTGGTGGAGGAC
>JAGSPQ010000644.1 GCA_018262385.1 Myxococcaceae bacterium
CGCCCGCAAGACCAACGGCAACGGCAACGGCAACGGCAACGGCAACGGCCATGGCCACCCGGTCCAGCGGGCGGCGGAGCCGCAGCCCCAGCCGTCCCCCCGGGCCAAAGCGCCCAGCTCGAGCCGGGTCCCCGCGGTCGCCCGCCCCGCTCCAGCGCCCGTTCCCGAGCCGGCGCCGCTGCCCGACGCGGCCCCCACCGCGCCCATCGTCCCGACGAAGGACGAGGCTCCGCTCTCGGATCTGTTCGGCGGAGAGCCCGACGGCGTCCCCAGCGATCACGGCCCGATCGGAGAGCTGGGCGGCGAAGAGGACCCCACTCCGGGCGAGCAGCACGATCCGTTCGCCGCGCTCGGGGAAGTGGATCCCTCGCAGGTGCCCGCGCCCGGAGAAGCGACCAAGTTCTTCATCGCCCAGGCCGGGGTCAACAAGCGCAATCCCCCCTGGAAGATCGCGCTCTTCGTCCTCGGCGCGCCGGGGCTGGTGGTCGGCATCCTCTTCCTCCTCTCGAGCCTGAAGATCGTCCCGCTCGAGGTGACCCGCACCAACGAGAAGGGCGAAGAGGTGAAGGAGTCCTTCTTCTCGTCCGGCGGCGTCAGCGGCATCAAGGACCTCTTCTCCGGCGAAGCGAAGAAGCGCAAAGCCGAGCAGGAGAAGGCGAAGCTGGCCGCCGCCGAGAAGCGCAAGCGGGAGGCGATCGCCGACCGGGGCGACAAGCCCGAGCGCCCCGACAAGCCGGCCGAGCCGAAGGTCCCCGATGCGCAGCTGGCGCTCGTCTACGGAAACCCGACCGAGAAGGACACCCGGATTCCCCGGGTCCGCGCGGAGGATCGCCCGACCCAGAACACGGTCGACAGCTCGGGGCTGTCGCAGGAAGCCAGCCAGAAGGTGATCGCCGACAAGATCAAGGCGTTCGAGGGCTGCATCGAGCAGGCGCTGCGGCGCAACCCGAACCTCGCGGTCGGGCCGATCGACGTGGTGCTCAACGTCGGCGCGTCGGGCGCGGTGACCTCGTCGAACATCGTCCCGGCCAAGCACAACAACTCCGACTGGGGTCAGTGCATGCGCGAGGTCGCCAAGCGGATCGTGTTCCCGAAGTCCGACGGCGACACCGAGGTCAACCTGCCGTTGAAGGTCGGCGTCGCCCTTTCGCCGTAGATCCACTAAGTCCGCGTCCACATGTACCTGGGACTGGTGATCGGAACCGTCGTCGCGCACCAGAAGGTCAAGGGCCTCGAGCGCCAGCGGCTGCTGGTGGTTCAGCCGCTCGACCATCACCGCCAGCCGTCGGGTCCCCCGGAAGTCGCGGTCGACACCGTCTCGGCCAGCCCGAACTCGCTCGTCTACCTGGTCGGCAGCCGCGAGGCCGCGCTGGCCTGCGATCCCTGGTTCGTGCCGGTCGACGCGGCGATCGTCGGGCTGGTCGACGAGGTCGACGTATGAACCTCTGCAAGGTGCTCGGCACGGTGGTCGCTTCCGAGAAGCACCCGGCCTTCCACGCCCGCAAGATGCTGGTGGTGCAGCCGCTGGACGAGCACCAGCAGCCAAACGGCAAGAGCTTCCTCGCGGTCGATCACACCTCGTCGGCCGGAAAGGGCGACGTGGTGCTGGTGCTGCGCGAAGGCACCGGCATCCGCCAGATCCTCGGCGACAAGACGCTGCCGATCCGCTCGATGATCGTCGGAGTGGTCGACCAGGTCACGGTCGCCGGGAGCCGCTAGCGCGCATGCCGCTGGCTCCCCTGCCGAAGCTGCGGTCTCAGCTGGTGGACGTCTCGCGGCGGATGCACGCCAACGGCTGGGTCGCCAACCACGACGGCAACCTGTCGGTGAAGCTCACCGGGAACCGGCTGCTGATCACCGCCACCGGGATCTCCAAGGCCGACGTCGACGATTCGAAGCTGCTGATCGTCGACCTCGCCGGCAAAGTGCTCGAGGGGCGCCGCAAGCCGTTCTCCGAGCTCGAGCTGCACCTGGCGATCTATCGCGCCCGCCCCGAAGCCGAGGCGGTGATGCACGCCCACCCCCCGGTGGCGACCGCGTTCGGGCTGGTCGGCCTCGAGCTGGCGCCGATCGCGATGCCCGAGCTCGTCGTCTCGATCGGCGACAAGATCCCCACCCTGCCCCGCGCGCTGCCGAAGGACGAAGAAGCGCTCAAGCGGCTCGGCGCGGCGGCCAGGCTGCACGACGCGATGCTGCTGTCGGGAAACGGCGCGCTGACCTGGGGCACCAGCCTCGAGATGGCGCTGCTGCGGATGGAGCTGGTCGAGCACTACGCGAAGATCCTCGCCGCCGCGCGCGCGCTGGGCCAGGTCACTCCGCTGGCAGCGGGCGAGCTGGCGAAGCTGCTCGAGGCGCGGAAGAAAGCCGGCCTCGGCCCGCGCTGACCGCCCCGCGGGGGGCGCGGTGGAAAGGTAGGCAATCGCCCCCGCCGCCACTTCGTATCGATCGCAGCAGGATCAAGCGCGAGGGCGTCATGTTCAAGAATCAGCGGGGAAGTTCCGGAGTGGGTGGGTTGCTGGGCGTGGCCGGGCTGCTGGCCGCCTGGATCGCCGTCGGCGCGGTGATGTTCACCTCGTACCGCGCGCCGCAGGTCAGAGAATCGGAGCCGTGCCAGGTGGTCTGCGGCCAGAGCCGCGTCCAGCCCAGGGGCTGAGGCCCGCGCCGGCCTACGGGTCGGGCTTCTGCTGATCCTGCTGCAGGTACTCCCCCACCACGTTCAGCAGCTCGTTGAGCGCGACCGGCTTGGGGAGGTAATCGGTGGCGCCCGCTTCGTCCGCCACCTCGTGCAGCCGCTCGAGCGCCAGGGACGAGACGAACACCACCGGGATCTCGGCCAGCTCGATGTCGGAGCGCATCGTCTTGCACACGTCGACCCCGTCGATCCCCGGCATCAGGATGTCGAGCACCACCAGCCTCGGCTTCAGCTCGCGCACCATCGAGAGCGCCTGGGTTCCGTTCTTCGCCTGGTGCACCTCGTAGCCGTAGCGAGAGAGCACCCGGTGAAGGAAGTCGAGGATCGCCGGCTCGTCGTCGGCGATCAGCACCGTGGGCTTGCCGGGCCAGGGTTGGCCGGCCAGCCGATCGAGCTGCAGCCGCAGCAGCTCGGCCGCGGCGTCGGTCACGTCCATCCACCGCAGCCCGACCGCGCGGCCGTCGAGGTTGTCGCGGGTGACCTCGGCCTTCAGCGCCACCTTGGTCCCATCGTCGAGCTCGAGCTCGACCTCCACCGACTGCCCGGAGGCCAGCGGCGCGAGGGTGTCGAGCTGGCAGCCGGCCTCCGACAGATCGCGCGCGAAGGCGGTGTTCGGCAGCGGCGGCCGGGTGATCTTCACCGGCAGGGTGCACGGCAGCCGGCGGGTGCGGCGCCCGGGCTTGGGCCCTTCCGACTGGCTCAGCCCGATCAGCTTGCGCAGCCGATCGATCTCTTCGTTCTCGAACCGGACCCAGACCCCGACCTTGAACAGCTTGCTCTGCCGGCGCAGCCCGACCACCTGCGCGTGGGCCACCAGCGTCATCCCGCCCAGGTGCAGCTCGATCGCCGCCGACTCTCCCAGCCGCGGGCGCTCGGGGGTGTGGATGAAGAGCCGGTCTTTGTTGCCCCGCAACAGCTCCGACCAGAGCAGGTACTTGTCCCGGAATTCGAGTCGGAGGGTCACGCAGCCTG
>JAGSPQ010000052.1 GCA_018262385.1 Myxococcaceae bacterium
GCGCTGCTGGACGCGATGTACGACAGCAAGACCGCCGACTAGAGGCGGGGCTCAAGGCCACCGCCGCGCAGTAGGCGCTTCGTTCAGCTCTGCTTGGTCGCGGCCTTGTCGCTGCCGGGCACCGCGGTGCCCCCGCCTTCGGCGATCTTCTTCTCTTTCGCCGCCTCTTCCGGGGTCGGCTCGCCGTCGCCGCCAAAGCCCTTCTTGAAGTTACGGATCGCGCTGCCCAGCGACGAGCCCAGCTGGGGAAGGCGGGTCGCTCCGAACAGGAGCAACAGCACCGCCATGATCAGAAGAATCTCGGTCCACTTCAGGCCCATCATTGGTGCTCCTTCAGGAAACTGGTGTCCGATCATACTGGGCACCTGTGCTTTCCGCTACTTGCAGGCTCAGCGCGTCACAGCAACCCGGAAAGGTCAGCCGCCGGTGCCGGTGCCCGCGGGCGGCTTGTCTCCCACCGGAGAGGCGACGTGGCGGATCACCGGCTCGAGGTGCTTGGCCTCCGAGCTGCGGCGGGCCAGCTCGATCTGGACCGCCTGGCTGCGCACCGTCTGCCCATCGAGCTGCAGCGGCGGAGGCAGGTAGGTCCCGTCGACGGTGAGCTGGCGCGCCTTGACGTTGTCCTTGAAGCCGATCCCCAGCACCTCCTCCAGGATCCGGGCGCGGATCGCCGGGTCCTCGACCGGGAACATCACCTCGACCCGGCGCTGGAAGTTGCGCGGCATCCAGTCGGCGCTCGACATCCACACCTCGGTGTTGGCCCCGGAGCCGAAGGCGAAGACCCGCGAGTGCTCGAGGAAGCGGTCGATCACGCTGGTGACCCGGATCCGCTCGCTCACGCCGGGCATCCCCGGCCGCAGGCAGCAGATCCCGCGCACCAGCAGCTCGATCTCGACCCCCGCCTGGCTGGCGGCATAGAGGGCGCGGATGGTGGCCGGGTCGACCAGGGAGTTGAGCTTGCCGGCGATGCGGGCGGGCTCTCCCTTCTTCGCCCGGGTGGTCTGCGCCTCGATCAGGTCGAGCACCTTCGCCTGGAGGTTCATCGGCGCGACCGCCAGCCGCTTCCACGCCGGCGCCGACGAGTAGCCGGTGAGCAGGTTGAAGAGCGCGGTCACGTCGTCGGCGATCTCCTGCCGGGCGGTGAAGAGCGACAGATCGGTGTAGCTGCGCGCGGTCTGCGGGTTGTAGTTGCCGGTGCCGAGGTGGACGTAGCGGCGGATGCCGTTGCCCTCGCGGCGCACCACCATCGTCACCTTGCAGTGGGTCTTCAGGCCGATCAGCCCGTAGACGACGTGGACCCCGTTCTCTTCCATTCGCCGGGCCCAGGCGATGTTGTTCGCCTCGTCGAGGCGGGCCTTGAGCTCGACCAGCACCGCCACCTGCTTGCCATTCTCCGAGGCGCGCACCAGCGCGCGGCCGATCGGGCTGTCGCCGCCGGTGGTGCGGTAGAGGGTCTGCTTGATCGCCAGCACGTTCGGATCGTCGGCCGCCTCTTCGATGAAGCGCACCACCGGGTCGAACGACTCGTAGGGGTGGTGGAGCAGGATGTCGCGCTGCCCGACCACGTGGAGAATCGACTCGCCGTCGCGCAGCGCCACCGGGGTGGCCGGCACCAGCGGCTCGACCCGGTTCTCCGGCCGCGCGTCGGCGTCGGAGAGCGCTCCCAGATCCTGCAGCTGCAGCGGCCCGGTCACCCGGTACACGTCCTGGGGCGAGAGCTTCAGCGCGTGGGTCAGCTGCGCCTCGAGCGCAGGGGTGGCGGCGTTGTCGATCTCCAGCCGCACGGCGGCGCCCCGCTCGCGGCGGCGCAGCTCCTGCTGGATGGTGGAGAGCAGATCTTCCGACTCTTCCTCGTCGACGTTGAGGTCCCAGTTGCGGGTGACGCGGAAGCCGACCGTCTGATCGACCGCGTAGCCGGGGAAGAGATCCCCGACGTGGAGCGCGATCAGCTCCTCCAGCAGCAGGAAGGCGTGGCCCGAGGCCGCCGGCAGGGGGACGATCCGCGCCAGCACGCTGGGTACCTGCACCACCGCCAGCGAGCTCTCGCCTTGCTCCCGCTTCCGGCGCCGGCCTTCGCGCCGCAGCAGCACCGCGAGGTTGATCGACTTGTTGCGCAGGTGGGGGAAGGGGTGGCCGGGGTCGACCGCCAGCGGGGTGAGCGCCGGAAACACCGAGGACTGGAAGTGGGCCTTGGCCGCCGTCTTCTGCTCAGGCAGCAGCTCGGTGCGCGAGAGCACCGCCAGCCCGTTGGCGGCCAGCAGCCCGAGCAGCTCGCGGTGCCACAGCCGGTACTGCTCGACCACCATCAGGTGGGTGCGCTCGGAGATCGCCGCCAGCGCTTCGCTGGGCGCCATCCCGTCGGCGGACAGCTCGGCGACGCCGCTCTGCACCTGCTGCTTGAGCCCCGCCACCCGCACCATGAAGAACTCGTCGAGGTTGCCCGCCGAGATGTTGAGGAACTTGATCCGCTCGTGCAGCGGCAAGCTGGCGTTGCGCGCCTCGGCCATCACCCGCTCGTTGAACGCCAGCCACGACAGCTCGCGGTTGATGAACAGCTGGCGGTCGGTCAGTTCCACGAAAGGTTGGATGGTGGCACGAAGGGGGTTCACGTTTGCGTCACATGTCTGCCACAAAATTCCCCCCAAAGGCATAAGCCGCTCGCGGCACGGGCGCACGCCAGTGCGGTGGGCTAGATGAAGGGGGTGATCAAGCGCGCTCGCAAAGAGCCCACCGACGACATCCTGGCGGCGATTGACGTCGGCACCAACGCGGTGCGGCTCGAGCTGGCGCGGCTGCTGCCCGACGGCTCGCTCGAGACGCTGCACCAGGAGCGCGACCCGGTGCGTCCGGGCGAGGGGCTGTTCAAGACCGGGATCATCCGCCGCGAGGTGGCCGATCGGCTGCTCTCGACCCTGCGGCGGTACTCGGCGCTGTGCCGGCGGTACGACGCCCGGGTGAAGGCGGTCGCCACCAGCGCGGTGCGCGAGGCGAAGAACCGGGACGAGATTGTCCGCCGGGCCAAGCGCGAGGCGCAGCTGACCCTCGACGTGATCTCCGGGCGGGAAGAGGCGCGGCTGATCTGCCTGGGCGTGCTCCACGGGACCCCGCCGCTCAAGCGGTCGATCTGCATCGACATCGGCGGCGGCTCGACCGAGGTGGCCTTCGCGTACGGCGAGCATCCCAAGGATCTGTGGAGCGTCACCCTCGGCGCGGTGCGGCTCACCGAGGTGTTCGGGATCTCGGGCAAGGTGAGCAAGAAGCAGCTGAAGCTGATGCGCCGGTTCGCCCGCGAGGCGGTCGAGGAGTCGCTGCCGAAGAAGATCCCGCGTGGCCCCACCACCGCGCTGGGCAGCAGCGGCACAATCCAGGCGGTGGTCGGGTTCGCCCGCCACGAAGGCGGCGGGTACGCGACCACCGAGGAGATCTCGAGCGCGGCCCAAGAGCTGGCCGCGATGGACATGCCGAAGCGGCGCAAGAGCTTCGACCCACGGCGGGCGGACATCGTCGTCGCCGGAGCGGTGATCCTCGAGGCGGTGCTCGAGCACCTGGGGCTCGACGCGATCACCGCCGTCGATCGCGGGCTGCGCGACGGGCTGCTGCGCGACATGGTGCGGCGCCGGAAGATCGATCACACCGACGGCTCGCTCCACGAGGCGGCGGTGGCGGTCGGCCGGCGGTTCGGGTTCGGCGAGCGGCACAGCGAGCAGGTGACCCGGCTGGCGATGTCGCTGTTCGACGACCTGGCGCCGCTGCACCAGCTGCCCGCCTCGGCGCGCCCGTGGCTGGAGGTCGCGGCGCTGCTGCACGACGTCGGCAACGCGATCAACTACCAGCGGCACCACAAGCACTCGCAGTACCTGATCCAGAACGCCGATCTTCCCGGCCTGGCCGATCGCGAGCGGATGGTGATCGGCTGCATCGCCCGGTTCCACCGCCGCAGCGCGCCCACCCTGACCCACGAGGGGATGGTGGGGCTGACCGCGCAGGAGGCCCGGGTGGTGCGCAAGTGCGCCACGCTGCTGCGGGTGGCCGACTCGCTCGATCGCAGCCACCGCCAGCCGATCAAGAAGCTGACTGCTTCGCTGAAGGGCTCGAAGGTGGTGGTGCGGCTGAGCTCGCGCACCCCGATCGATCTCGAGCTGTGGGACGCCGAGCACGAGCTGCCGCTGTTCCGCGAGGTCTTCGGCCGTTCGTTGGTGCTCCAGCAGGGCCGCTGACCCGCCGAGCGGGCCCAGAACGGCTCGAAGCACCGCTGGTCGGTGACGGTGGTGCTGCTGCGCGGGGGGCTGACCACCCGCGACGTCTCGTCGGGGGAGGGCGGCTGGCGGATCCGGCTCAAGGTCGGCTGAGCGCCGCCAGCGGCACCGGGGCGGCGCTGGTCCACCGGCTGGGGCGCGGCGACAGGTGGACCCAGCGGGGCGGCGCGAGCAGCCGCCCGCCCGCATGCCGGAACACCCGGCAGGCCTGCAGCTCGGTCGAGCTCCCCGCGTTGTGGACGTCGAGCGTGCGGCCGTTGGGGGCGATCGCCTCGAAGTGGCGGGGAACGTGGCGATGGCCGTGCAGCCCCAGATCGCAGCGGCCCAGCGCCAGCGCGAGCAGCCGGTGCCCCAGCTTCAGCTCGGACGCGTGCGGCCACCCGATCGTGTCGGCGAACCACTCGCCCAGCCCTTCCACCGGAAGCCGGGTCAGGTGGTGGTGGAGCAGCAGGCCCACCAGCGATCCGGGCGGAGCTTCACCGAGCGCCTGATCCACCGCGGCGAGGGTGGCGGCGCAGACCTCGCCATGACTGCGAAAGGGCGCGCGGTTGTGCGGCGCGGTCGAGTCGACGCGCACCAGGTACAACCCGGGACGCTGCCGAACGCGCACCCGCTCGCCCTTCATCATCTGTGAGGCGGCATCGTCGGTGCCGCGATCGTGATTGCCCGGCACCAGCGTCAGCCGGCCGGTGCGCTCGAGCGGCGCGAACAGCGCGCAGAAGTCTTCCCACTCGGCCCGGCGCCCGTGGGCGGTGAGATCGCCGGTCACCACCACGTGCCCGATCCCCTCGACGAGGAGCTGCTCCACCAGCCGACGGGCGGCGAGGTGATCGGCTCGGCGCCGGCCGAGGTGCAGATCGGACAGGTGGGCCAGGGTCTGCTCACCCGGGTAGGCAGTCACGCCGACTTCCGCCGCCGGCCGACGAAATCCACCGCCCGGATGGCGACCGACAAGACCAGCACGGCCACCGCGATCTCGATTTGACGCAGGTTCATGGGGCCTACAGTGCCAAGCCCGTTCGACAACCCCGCGACCTCCCGGCAACTGCTTCGCAAACTCCCGGAAACAGAGGGGTCACAGTTGTTGCAGAAGTGTCACGATCCGCCGCCGCGCCCGCCCACATAGTCCGGGCATGGCTTGGCAGCTGATCTTCAAGGCGCCGGACCCCGACTCGGGCGAGTCGTGGGCGCAGCGCCCAAAGGATCCCGCCCTGCCGAGCCGCAAGCCGGTGTCGATGACCCTTCAGCTCGACCCGGGGATGATGGTGGTGGTGCCGGGCGGCGCCGACGAAGACGACGAAGACGACGACGACTGACTGCCGGGCAGCTTGCGGCTCCAGGGATGCCGGATGTCGGTGCCCTTCACCATGTAGACGACCATCTCGGCGACGTTGGTGGCGTGATCGCCGACGCGCTCGAGGTGCTTGGCGATGAACATCACCGCGGTGGCGCGGCGGATGTACTTGGGATCCTCCATCATCAGGGTCAGCAGATCATTGAAGAGCTGAAGGAAGAGCGCGTCGAGCATCTCCTCGTCCTTGAGCACCACCCCGGCGAGATCGACGTCAGCCGCTACGAAGGCGTCGAGCGCCTTTCTGATCTGCACCTGGGCCAGCTCGGCCAGCCGGGGCAGGGCGGGGTTGGGCGGCATCGGGGGCGCCTCGTTCAGATCCCGCGCGCGCTCGGCGATGTTGACCGCCAGGTCTCCGCATCGCTCGAGATCGGTGACGATCTTCAGCGCGGTGGTGATCAGCCGCAGGTCGGAGGCGGCTGGCTGACGCAGGGCGAGGATCTTCCGGCACCGCTCGTCGATCTCGACCTCGAGCCGATTGACCTCGGCGTCGTCGTCGATCACCGCCCGGGCCAGCGCGCTGTCGCGGTCGGACAACGCCTGGACGCTGCGGGCGATCGCCGACTCGATCCGCGCCCCCATCGTCAGCAGCAGCTGCCGCAGGTCGGCCAGATCCGTCTCGAACGCCTTGTCGGTATGTCTAGAGGCCATGGTTCACCCGAATTTCCCGGTCACGTAGTCCTCGGTGCGTCGATTGGTCGGCGTGGTGAACATCTTCGCGGTCGGGCCGACCTCGACCATCTCGCCCATGAAGAAGAACGCCGTCTGGTCCGACACCCGCGCCGCCTGCTGCATGTTGTGGGTGACGATCACGATCGTGTAGCGCGCCTTCAGCTCGTGGATCAGATCCTCGATCTTCGCGGTGCTCAACGGATCGAGCGCGCTCGCCGGCTCGTCCATCAGCACCACCTCGGGCTCGATCGCCAGCGCCCGCGCGATGCACAGTCGCTGCTGCTGGCCGCCCGACAGCGCCAGCGCCGAGTCGCCGAGCCGATCTTTCACCTCGTCCCACAGCGCGCTCTGCTCGAGGCTGCGCTCGACCCGCACGGCCAGCTCGGCGCGGTCGTTCATCCCCGCGATCCGCAGGCCGTAGGCGACGTTCTCGAAGATCGACTTCGGGAAGGGGTTCGATTTCTGGAACACCATCCCCACCCGGCGGCGCAGCTCGACCACGTCGACGCCGCGATCGTAGATGTTGGCGCTGTCGAGCAGCACCTCTCCGGTGTGCCTGGCGGCGGGGATCAGATCGTTCATCCGGTTGAGCGCCCGCAGGAAGGTCGACTTCCCGCAGCCCGAGGGGCCGATCAGCGCCAGCACCTGCTTCTCGGTGATGTCGAGGCTGAGGTCCTTCACCGCCAGCTTGTTGGCGTAATAGATGGACAGCCCGCGGGCCTGCATCTTGGGCCGGGGCGCGGACTCGAGGTTGATCGCGGCGCTCATGCGTTGGCTCGGCTTCGGGTGCGGCTGCGGAGAAGGACGGCGACGAAGTTCAAGGTGAAGGTCAGCATCAGCAGCACCAGCACGGTGCCGTACAGCAGCGGGCGGGTGGCCTCGACGTCCGGTGACTGGGTGGCGAGGACGTAGGTGTGGTACCCGAGGTGCATGAACTGGGAGTTGATCGTGCTTGGCAGCTCGGGGAGGAAGTAGGCCGCGCCGGTGAGCAGAATCGGAGCGACCTCGCCCGCGCCGCGCGAGACGGCGAGGATCGCTCCGGTGAGGATCCCGGGGGTGGCGCCGGGGAGCACGATTCGCCACAGGGTCTGCGACTTGGTCGCGCCCAGGGCGAGGCTGGCGTTGCGCAGGTCGGTGGGCACCGCCCGCAGCGCTTCCTCGGTGGCGACGATCACCACCGGCAGGGTGAGCACCGCGAGGGTGAGCGAGGCCCACAGCAGCCCCGGCTGGCCGTAGCGCAGCTCTCCCCCGAGGGCGCGATCCATCCCCTCGCCGAGGAAGTGGATGAAGAAGCCCAGGCCGAACAGCCCGAAGACGATCGACGGCACCCCGGCCAGGTTCTGCACCGCCACCCGCACCGCCGCGGCGAGGCGCGACTGCACCGGCGCGTACTCGTGCAGGTAGATCGCGGTCATCACCCCCACCGGCATCACCGCCACCGTCATCATCAGCGTCAGCACGGTGGTGCCCCAGATTGCGGGGAAGATCCCGCCCGCGGTCATCCCTTCGGTGGGCTCGCCGGTGAAGAACTCCCAGCTGAGCTTCGACCAGCCGCCGGCCACCGCGTCGCCGATGATCACCGCCAGCGCCGCCACGATCAGCGCCGCCGCCAGACCGCTGATCCCGGAGAACAGGCCCGAGGTCAGCTTGCGGGTCGTCGCGCTCATACTTTCCCGCCCAGCCGCCGCACCACCCGGCGGGTCCACGCCCCGGCGAGCAGGTTGAGCACGAAGGTGATCGCGAACAGCTGAACCCCGATGAAGAACAACAGCCCGTAGTGCGGGCTGCCCACCACCACCTCGCCCATCTCGGCGGCGATGGTGGCCGAGAGGGTGCGGGTCGAGTCGGTCAGGTGCGGAGAGACGATCGACGCGTTGCCGCTGGCCATCAGCACCACCATCGTCTCGCCGATCGCCCGGCCCAGCCCGAGCACACAGGCAGCGAGCACTCCCGGGGCGGCGGCGGGGAGCACCACCCGCCAGGCGGTGTCCCAGCGGGTGGCCCCCAGCGCCAGCGAGGCCTCGCGGTAGCTGCGGGGGACGGCAGTCAGCGCGTCCTCGGCGACGGTGAACACCACCGGAACGATCGCCAGCGACAGCGCCACCCCGGCGACCAGCGCGTTGAGCCGGTAGGTCAACCCGAAGGTGTCCTGGAAGAGCGTCGCCAACACCATCAGCGCGAAGAAGCCGAGCACCACCGACGGCACGCCGGCCAGCAGCTCGATCGTCGGCTTGAGCCACTCGCGCAGCTTGCGCGGCGCCAGCTCGGAGGTGAACAGCGCGGCCAGCACCCCCAGCGGAGCGGCGATCAGCATCGCGACCACGCTCACCTTCAGGGTGCCGATGAAGAGCGGGATCAGGCTCACCTTCGGGATGTCGGAGACCGGCTGCCAGACAAAGGTGGCCGGCTTCCCCGGCTTGAGCACCTGGGGGAGGAACAGCTTGGAGAGGCTGACCTCTTTGAGCGCCTCGGGGTCGACGAACAGCGGCACTGCCTCTTTGGCGACGAAGATCAGGATCAGCCCGATCGCCAGCACCCCGCTGAAGGCGACGGCGGTGATCGCGCCCTCGATCAGCTTCTCACGCAGCTGCCAGCGCCGCTTCGGCGTTGGGCGCGGCGCGAGGCGGGGCGAGCTGTCGGCGAGGATCCGCATCTTCACTTCACCGGGTAGTAGCCGACTTTGGTGACGATCGCCTGCCCCTCGGGCGAAAGGCAGAAGTCGATCAGCGCCTTCGCGTCGGCCGACGGCTTGCCCCGGAGGTAGAAGTACAGGTCGCGCGCGAGCGGGTACTTGCCGCTCTTCACGTTCTCGAGCGAGGGGCCGATCTCGTCGCTGCCGACCTTGATCAGCAGGTCCCTGACTCCCTTGGCGTAGGCGGCGCCGCCGTAGCCGATGCCGAACTTCTCTTTGGCCACCGCGTTCACCACCGCGGCGGTGCCCGGCAGCGTCTGGGCCGAGGCCGCGAAGTCCTCGCCGCCCAGCAGGTTGTCTTTGACGAACACGTAGGTGCCGGAAGAGTTCTCGCGGGAGAAGACGACGATCTGCTTGTCCGGGCCGCCGACGTCCTTCCAGTTGGTGAGCTCGCCGAGGTAGATCTTCTTCAGCTGATCCATCGTCAGCGACTTCAGCGGGTTCGAGGCGTTGACGTAGAAGGCCACCCCGTCCTTGGCGACCGCGATCTCGGTGCCGGCGGTGTTGTAGCGGGCGCGCAGCTTCTCCATCTCGGCCTCCTTCATCGGCCGGCTGCTGGTGGCGATCTCGGTGGTGCCGTTGATCAGCGCGGCCAGCCCGGTGCCCGA
>JAGSPQ010000053.1 GCA_018262385.1 Myxococcaceae bacterium
TCGGTCAGCACGCCGTCGCTGACGAACACCTTGCGGCCGGCGATCCGCATCTTCAGATCCGTGCCGTTGGGGTTGGTGAGGCGCAGCTGCTGGCCCTTGCTGAGCACGTTGCGCACCACCTCTCCGGTGGTCTTCAGCTGCGCGTAGTCGACGTTGACCGCGTCCCAGAAGAGCCGGCTGAGGTCCGGCTTGGCGACGCCGTAGCGCTTGGCGAGCGTCTCGGTGGGGTACAGCCCGTTGCCGAGGTTGACGATGCGGGTGTTCTTCTTCAGCCGCGCGTTGTTGACCACCCGCTGGGCCTTGTTCCCCGCGGCCTGACGGTCGGGCAGCACCGAGCTCAAGTAGCCGGGGTTCTCGACCCACTCGACGTTGATGTCGGCGTCCACCGCGTTGACGAACTTCAGCTGCGCGGCCACCAGCGGAGCGTCGTTGCGCGCCGGCACTTCGTCCCACCAGCGCTGGGTGTAGCGCTCGCTCTGCTGGATCCGCAGCGGGTGGGCGCCGATCTTCGCCACTTCGAGCGCGATCTCGTCGAGCAGCGCGTTGTCGCGCTCCCCGCCGCGGACGGTCACCAGATCCTTCTCTCGCACGTTCGCGGCCCGGACGATCTTGCGGGCCAGCTCCCCGGTGTTGATCCTGGGCTCGACCGCCGCCGGTGCCGCCGCGACCACCGGGGCGGGCGCAGGCGCGGGCGCCGGGGCTGGGGCGGCAGGGCGGGGCGGAGCGGCCCAGACGACGCAGCAGGTGAGGAACGCAACGGAGGTGGCAGCGAGCTTCATGGTCGACCCTCGAAGGTGTAGGGGCGACCTTCATAACGGAATCGGGAACGATCGGAGCGCGCTACTTCGGAACCTTGTGGCACATGATGCAGGTGCTCGGGTTCGTCATCTTGCTCTCGGTGTGCACGAACCTCCACGCGGTGAGGTAGGCCGCGCCGGTCTGCACCAGCCCGTTGCCGGCCGGGACCACGTGACACTGGTAGCAGTTCACCGGGTAGAAGTGCTTCGCGTAGGTCACGGTGATCGTGTTCCCCTTGTAGGTGGGGGTGACGGAGGTCAGGGTGAAGGGGCGCGTGTCGCCCGCGCCGGCTGCCTGGGTGGTGGCTCCATTCCAGGGCGTGCCGATCAGGTTGCTGCCCGTCTCGTGACAGGCCTTGCAGTTGGCGTTGATCAGCGTCGACTTGTGGTCGTAGCCGAAGGCCTGCTTCCCGCCCGCGTTGGTCGCGTGGCAGGCAGTGCACAGCTGGGTCCCGACGGTGGGGTGGGGAAGATTGGCGATCCCGGTCTGGGTGGTGGGAGTGGTGGCCGGCGGCGCCGGAATGGTGAACCCTCCGACCGGAATGAAGGCCGGCACTCCGCCGGTGGCGCCCTTCCAGTTGGCAGCGGCGGTGGTGCCGGTGCCGGGGAAGGAGTGACACGAGCTGCAGTCGGTGGTGCCCGAGGCGGCGGTGTACGCGCTGTGGCTGTGCGCGGTGAACACCGCGGTCGGCTTCACGTTCAGGTGACAGGTGCTGCACCGCGCGGTGGTGCCGTTGTTGATCAGCGGCGTGGCGGCGCTGAAGTTGGGATGGAACTTCGCCTGCTTCCACTCCTTGCCCGCGATCGCCCCGCCGGCGACGCCCTTCTGGGTGTGGCAGGCCCCGCAGTCTCGGCTCGCGACGTTGAGCTCCGCGTGGTTGAGCTGATCCAGGGTCCCGGCCGGGACGCCGGTGCCCGCTACTCCCGCCGAGCTGACGTAGGTCGAGTTGGTCAGGCCGAGGGGCAGGTTGTTGTTGGTGCCGATCACCGTGCCGCCGCCGTTGGTGGTGCCGTGGCACTCGCGGCAGGTGGTGGGGTTGGTGACCGCGGTGTGGAACAGGCTGCCCTTGTTCCAGGCGCTCCCGGTCGTCTTCGCGTCGGCCTGGTGGCAGACCGCGCAGTCCTTCCCGACCACGAACGACGAGCCGTGGTTCATCCACTGCGGCCCGTTGGTGGCGGTGCCGCCCAGCGCCAGGGTGTAGACGACGCTGCTCCGGGTCGAGGCGTTGGGGAGCGGATCCGAGATCGCGTGGCAGTCGACGCAGGCGGTCGGCTGGGTGGCGAGGCTGGGGTGGTACGCGCCCGTCCTCCACAGCGTGGCGGCGATCGGCGTGTTCGCGCCCTTCGCCAGCGCGGCGGCGTGGCAGGTCTGGCAGGTCTGGAAGGTGATCAGCGGCGAGCGGTGCCGCATGCTGAAGGTGGTCCCGGTGGTGACGTCTGCTTTGGGCGCGTCCGCCATCAGCGGGTAATGGCAGACATTGCAGTCGGCCGGCACCGCCGCGCCAAGGTTGGGGTGGAACTGGCCGTCGGTCCAGGTGTTGCCCGGGCTGTTGTGACAGACCGCGCACTCCACCTGGCTCACCGAGGTGACCGACACTCCGCCGATCATCGCCGCGGCGGTGAAGGTGGCGCTGTGATCCATCGGCTGCAGCGTCGAGGCGGCCTTCTCCACGATCCCCACCGGCCGCATCTGCGAGTGGCAGCTGGTGCAGTTGGCGGTGGGCTGGGGGAAGGGAACCACCGCTCCGCCGGGGGTGGCCGCGTAGGCGGTGAGCGCGGAGTGGTACTTGCCGTTCGAGTAGGCGGTGACGGTGCCGTTGGTGTGGGTGTGGCAGTGCCAGCACTTGGTGTAGTCGGGGCTGGCGGTCGGGCCGGCGTTCAGCGCGGCGGGCAGCACCGGCGAGGTGTGGAGCATCGCGTTGTAGAGCGTGGCGTTGATCGTGCTGGTGCTGGTGACGAGCGCGCCGGTTCGATTCAGCGTCGTCTCGTTCACCTTGATGAACTGGGTCGCCGAGCTGACCAGCACCGAGCCGGGGTACAGCTGGCCACCCTTCCAGTCGCCGCCCGGCAGCGCATTGGTCGCCGGGTTGTTGAAGTTCAGGTAGGTGTTGGCGGTCACCGTCGCCTGGTGGCAGCCGAAGCAGTCGCCGGTGCCGTTGGCGGCGTGGTCGAAGCCGATCAGCGCGGCGACGGTGCCGGCGTCGGTGCCCGGCTGCAGATCCGGCCGCTGGGTGGTGTGGCAGCCGATGCAGGTGGTGGCCGCCACGGTCGTCGCCGCGTGGCTGAAGCTCCCCGCCGCCCAGTTCGGGTTGTTGCCCCAGGCGCCGGTGCCCGGGTTGTTGTGGCAGACCGCGCAGTCCTGGGCGTTGCCGTGGGTGATGCCGAGGGAGTTGGTGAGGTAGTCGAATGGCGAGCGGCGGAAGTTGGGGTTGGTCCAGCCGGTGGTGGTGGTCGGCCGCTCGGCGTCGTGGCAGGGCAGGCAGGTGCTGGGCGTCGCGCTGCCCACCGCGTGGAAGATGCCGCCCGCCCAGGAGGTGTTGGTCGCCGCGCTGGCCGCGTGGCAGGCGCCGCAGTCGCCCTGGGCCGAGGGGGCGCGGTGATCGAAGAGGATGTTCAGCGGCGGCACCGTCACCACCCCGGTGGCGCGCGAGTTGGCGTGGCAGTCGAGGCAGGAGCTGACCGCCGGCTTGCCCGCCGCCCGCAGCGAGGCGTGGAAGCCGGGGTCGTTGCCGCCGTCGCGGCCGGTGGTCCAGGTGGCCACCAACGTGTCCGACGGGCTGGAGTGGCAGACGCTGCAGTCGAACGGCACTGCGCTGGCCGTCCCCGGGGCGCCGCCGTCCCACAGCACCGCTTCGTGGCGCATCTCTCCCGTGGGAGGAGTGCGGGCCGGGCTGGTGGCGAGCGGCCCGACGAAGCCGGTGGGGAGGGTGGGCGCGTGGCAATCGGAGCAGACCGCCGGCTGCGCCAGCTTCAGGTTGGCCAGCGAGGAGTGGAAGTTGCCGGGGAAGTAGTCGCCGGTGGACGCCGTCGGGTGACAGTTTTCGCAGGCCGAGAGGAAGGCCGAAGGGATCGCGGTGGTCCCGTGGCTCATCGGCATCGAGAGCGTCTGGGTCAGGGGCGTGACCCGGATGATCGAAGTGCCCGCCCAGGTGGGGAGCAGGCTGTTGACCACGATGTCGTGGGCCGGATCCGAGGCGTTGTCCGGCGCCATCCCTGCGTCGAGCCAGGTGGTCTTCACGTGACAGGCGCCGCAGTCGGCCGCGCCCCTCGAGGGGTGGGTGAACCCGGCCTTCGGCAGCGCGGCGAACGGAGTCTCGACGTCGTGACAGGCGGCGCACTTGTCGTCGATGCCGGCGTGGTCGTAGGGAACTTTTGCTCCCGCCGGGTGGCAGCTGAGGCAGCCCAGCAGCACCCCGCCGTCGCTCGGCCGCTCGCTGGCGTACGAGTAGAGCTTCTCGCTCAGGTGGAGCCGGTCGTTGATCGACTGCTCGTGCATGTGACAGCCGAGGCAGCTGAACTGGGCGAAGGTTCCGGCATCCGGCTCGTTGTGGCAGCCCTCGCAGGCGATCGGCCCGTCGGACTGCAGCACCGTGCGGCCCAGCTCGTGGGCGGTGCCCGCGGCAATCGGAAACCAGGTGTGGTTCTCGGCGGTGATCGGCACCGGCGGCTTGTAGGTGGACGGAGACGAGCAGCCGCCGAGCGCGATCAACGCCCCGAGCGCCCAACGAGCAGCAGTGCAGTTCGACATGCGAGTCCCTCTTTCCCCTTTCCCCTGAGAGTCTCCTCAGGGGCCCATCGAGCCGCAGGCTGGGGTCCGAACGCCGGCCGGCAGCGGCTCGCGGGACAATACGTCGCCGACCTCGAGGCGGGCAGTGGCCCATACTCATTCTCATGGCTGACCCACACGTACCCACCGTTGTGAATCCGACCCACCTGATGGATCCCACGGTGAGCTCGGGCCGAAGCCAGGCGGTCGACCTCGGCGCCACCACCCTCGCCGAGCCGCCGGGCAAAGAGCGGTACGAGCAGCTCAAGCTGCTCGGCGCGGGCGGGATGGGCGACGTCCACCTGTGCCGCGACGGGCGGATTGGCCGCGAGGTCGCCCGCAAGGTGATGCGGCCCGAGGCGGCCGCGTACGCCGACGGCCGGGACCGCTTCCTGCGCGAGGCGCGGGTCCAGGGGCAGCTCGAGCACCCCGCGGTGGTGCCGGTGTACGAGCTGGGCGAAGAGGCCGGCGCGCCGTTCTTCACCATGAAGCGGGTGCGGGGGCAGACGCTGGGCCAGCTGCTCAACGCGCTGGCGGAAGGCGATCCGCAGACCCGGCGCCAGTACACCCGGCGGCGCCTGCTCACCGCCTTCAGCCAGCTGTGCGTGGCGATCGACTTCGCCCACAGCCGCGGGGTGCTGCATCGGGACCTCAAGCCCGAGAACGTGATGCTCGGCGACTTCGGCGAAGTCCACGTGCTCGACTGGGGACTGGCCCGGGTGGCCGGGGTCGAGGATTCCCCGGGCCTGCCTGCGCTGAGCGCCGGTGCGCCGGGAGCGACCCAGGCCGGCACGATGATGGGCACCCCCGGCTACATGGCGCCCGAGCAGGCGGAAGGGAATCTGCCGCGGCTGGCGGGGTGGACCGACGTGTACGCGCTGGGGGCGATCCTGTTCGAGCTGCTCACCCTCGAGCGGCTTCATGATCAGCCGACCTCCGACGAGCGGGTGCTGAGCACCCTGGCCGGCCGCGAGGTCCACCCGATGCAGCGCTCGCCCGAGCGCGACGTGCCGGTCGAGCTCGACGCGCTGGTGGCCCGGGCCTGCGCCTTCGCGCCGGAGCAGCGGCCGAGCGCGCGCGAGCTGTCGGAGGAGATCGAGCGCTTCCTCGACGGCGATCGCGATCTGGAGCGCCGCCGCGAGCTGGCGAAGGCCTGCGTGGCGGCGGCGCAGACGGCGATGGGGCGCCCGTCCGGCCGGGCCGAGGCGATGCGCGAAGTGACCCGCGCGCTCGCGTTGGTCCCCGACGAGCCCGCCGGCTTGCGGATCCTCGGGCGGCTGCTGACCGAGGTTCCCGCCGAGCTGCCCCCGGCGGCCCGCTCCCAGATGGAAGCGGCCCAGGCCGCGGCGCGCGTCGGCGTCGTGGGAGTGGCGGCGTCGCGCGCGGCGACCTGGCTGGCGTTCGTGCCGCTGATCCTGTGGATGGGCGTTCGCGACTGGCGGCTGGCGCTCTTCGCGCTGGGCGCGCTCAGCCTCTCGTTCTTCGCCGCGTTCTACTTCCGCCTGCGCGGCGAGGGCCTCACCAACCTCGCCAGCCTCGGCCTGCTGCTGCTCAGCTCGTTCGCCCTCGCCGGGTTCGGCTTCGTGCTCAGCCCGTTCGTGCTCGTGCCGGCGCTCGCCGCCACCAACACGCTCTTCTTCGCCACCTACCTCTCTTCGAAGGTTCGCCCGCTGGCGGCGCTCTCGGGAGTGGTGGCGGTGCTGGCGCCGGTGGGGCTGGAGGCGCTGGGGGTGCTGCCGCGCTCGTTCGCCTTCGCCGACGGACACCTGGAGCTGCTGCCGCGGATGACTGCGCTCGCGCCCGGGCCGACGCTGGTGCTGCTGCTGGCGGGGAGCGTGGCGCTGGTGGTGACTCCGGCGGTGCTGGTCGGCCGGCTGCGCGACTCGCTCGAGGCGGCCGAGAAGAAGCTCTTCCTCCAGGCCTGGCACCTCAACGCGCTCGCGCCGAGCGAGCTCGAGCGGTGAGCGGCCCTACAGCTGTCCGCCGAGCTGGCCGAGGAAGGTGCCGGAGATCGGCTCGCCCCCGGTGTAGGTCGGCACGCCCACCAGCCCCCGGCCCATCCCGCTGATCCGGATCCACATCCAGCGGTTGATCGTCAGGTCGACGACCAGCGACGCGCCGAGCTCGTGGCTGGCGAGGCCCTCGTTTCCGGTCACCCGCTGCTCCTGAAACCAGCTGCCGCGGGCGAGGATCCGCAGCCGATTGACCGGGATCACCGTCGCCTGCAGCCAGGCGGTGCGGCCGCGCAGCCAGCCGATCTCTTCCTGGTAGCTGACGGTGAGCGAGCCCGCCTGGCCGAACAGCTGGGGGAAGGTCAGCTCGGGGCCGAAGCGGGTCTGGTTCAGCCGGCTGGTGAAGTCGATCGCGGTGCCGGCCAGGGCGCCGATCCACAGCCCGGGCGATAGCTCGAGGGTGACGCCGAGATCGGCGTGGAGCGCGCGCTGGCCGGGGAGGGTGGCGCCCACCTCGAGGGTGTCGCTGGCGCTGGTGCCCCGGTAGCGGCCCGCGGCGTAGACCCGCAGCACCTCCGCCGGCCGCCAGCCGAAGTCGAGCCGCGCCCCGTCGACCAGGCCGAGCGCCTGGGCGCTGAGCGCTCCCAGCTCGACCTGCAGGTGGGCGTCGAAGCTGCGGGTCAGCCAGGCGTGCACCGCCACGCCGATCTCCAACCGCCCCGGCACCAGCGCGCGCACCGCGTAGCCCGCGTGCGCCTCGAGCTGCAGCAGCGAGGCGCGCGGGCCTTTGCCCGACTCGAGCCGCGCCATCACGAAGCCGCCCACCGTCCAC
Source organism: Myxococcaceae bacterium (assembly GCA_018262385.1). GTDB lineage: Bacteria > Myxococcota > Myxococcia > Myxococcales > Myxococcaceae > JAGSPQ01. Next base: position 7,348 of record JAGSPQ010000053.1, read on the forward strand.
CGCCGGCTCGAGACCCCCAGCGAGACCGGGTCGGGCAGCATCCCTCCGTAGGCGCCGACCTGCACGCTCTCGTCGCGGTTGCGCCAGCCGGCCTGCGCGCCGTCGACCATCAGCAGCCCCGGGGTGTACCGGGTCCAGGTGCGGCCCAGCCGGGCGGTCAGCGGCAGCTGGGGCGAGTGGTACGACAGCTCGAGCTGGCGAACGAGCACCACCGGGCTGCCGCGCAGCGGCGACTGGAAGCCGGCCGGGCGCTGGCTGAAGTTGAGCACGGTGAGATCCGCCGAGCCGTGGATCCCGCGCCAGATTGGAATGTCGTAGGCGCCCAGGTCGATCCGCTGGGTGTGGTACGGCCCTTCGGGCGAGGCGAGGTTGAGCCAGGTGGTGTGCGAGACGGCGATCGACGCCAGCCGGGTTCCCCGGCCGAGCAGCCCGCCGCTGGCCCCGGCGAAGTCGACCAGCGGCACCTCTTCGGCTTCGACCTTCTGCCTGCGCGCCTCCAGCTCGGCCGGATCCGCGGGCGTCGGCGGAGCGGCCGGCGGCTTCGGCAGCGCTCGCACCACCGCGACTCGATCTCCCACCTGCAGGCCCTGGACGTTGCAGATCGACCACTTCTCCGACGCCGCGCTCACCGTGCAGCGCCCGACCAGCCGTCCGCCGCGGGTCACCACCAGCCCGCTGCCCACCGCGACCCCGTCGATCGTGCCGCGATTGAGGTAGGCGGTGGTGGCGGTGGTGAAGGTGACCTGGCCCGGCCCCTCGCTGGGCAGGGTGGCCGGCGCCCGCGTCCGCTTGGCGCGGACCGCCTTCTTCGGCCTGGCGAGCGCCGCTCCGCCGAGCAGCAGCGCGATCAGCAGCCACACCCGCGCGCGCAGGGGGCTCATCGGGTGCCGACCTCTTTGTGGCAGGCGTAGCACTTGAGATCCTGGAAGGCGTACCCGGGCACCGGGATCGCGACCTGGGGCACGGAGTGAATCAGGTCGGTCTCCGGGCGGAGGTGGCACCGGGTGCACTTCGCCGTCCGGGTGGTGCACGAGCCGGGGGTGGTGGGCGCAGAGAGCGACTCGTGGCAACCGGCGCAGGGCGTCGCCGCGTGCGAGCCGCTGGAGATGGTGTAGCAGGCGTCGTGGCCGGGGAAGATCCCCGGCTTGAACCGGAACGCGTTGTGGCAGTTGCGGCAGCTGCCGGTGAAGCCGAGCGCGAAGTGGTTGACCTCGGCGGTCCGGGTGCGCTCGAGGTCCTGCTGGTGGCAGGCGCTGCACTCGACCGCCGGGCGGGAGAAGCGGCGGGCGCTCGCCTCGGCGTGGCACTCCAGGCACGGGAGGTTGGCGTGCGCGCCCACCAGCGGGAAGGCGGTGCGCCGGTGGGCGTCGGCGTCGAACTTCGAAGCCCAGGAGGCGGTGTCGTGGCAGCCCTCGCAGCGGGCGCCGAGATCTCCGGCGTGGACGTCGCGGTGGCAGCCGTTGCAGCTGAGCGGCACCGGCCTGTCGAAGCTGTCCGTGTGGCAGCCCTTGCACGAAGTCGAGCGGTGGACGCCGGTCAGCGGGAAGCCGGTGCGATCGTGGTTGAACTTCACCTCGGTCCACGCGGCGGTGACGTGGCAGGCCGAGCAGGCGGTCTCCCCCGGAGCCAGGTGGCCCTTCGGTGCCGGCTTCAACTCCACCGGCGCGGCGACCGGGGCGTCGGCCGGGGCCTCGCTGCCCGCATCCGGCGCCTTCACCGCCGCCGGGCGCGCCTTCCCCGGCCGGGGCGCCTTCGCCGGGGCCGCGCCGAGCAACAGCGCCGCCAGCAGCACCAGCGCCCTCATGGCTCGAACCCCTTGAACGAGCCCTGGTGGAAGTCGGAGTGGCAGCTCTCACAGTTGGTCGGCAGCGGCCGGTAGCGCACCACCGCCACCTTCGCCGACAGCTGCAGCTTGCGGTGGCAGCTGGCGCACTCCACCTTGGCGTGCTTGCCGTCGAGCAGGTACTCGGTGAACGGCGGCTGGTGGACGAACTTCGTCTCCTTCCAGTCCTTCGTCGTGTGGCAGCGCTCGCAGTCGGTGGCGGTCTTCGGGGTGGTCGCGAACTGTCCGGCGTGCACGTCCTCGTGGCAGGCCGGGCAGGTCATCGGCAGCGGCCGGTACTGCACCGCGCGATCCGGGGCCGGCGCGCCGTGGCACTTCGCGCAGGGCGCCGCCGCGTGCTTGCCGGTGAGCGGGTAGCGGGTGTCGCGATCGTGATCGAGCTTCACCGCCTTGGGGATCTTGTCGGCCAGCGCGGGGGACTTCGGGTGACAGGCATTGCAGGCCACCACCCGGTGGGCGCCCTCGAGCGGGTAGGCGGTCTTCTGGTGCTGCTCGAAGGTGAAGCGCGGCGGCAGGAAGCGCTCGACGGTGTGGCAGCCCTCGCAGTCCGGCGCCCTGGCCCCCTTCGCGCGGGTCAACTGGCCGACGTGCGCATCGGCGTGACAGGCGCCGCACTGGTCGAACGCCAGCCCCTTGAACTTCGCCTTCTCGCCGGGGAAGGGGCCGTGGCAGGCGGTGCAGGCCACGTCGAGGTGCTCGCCCTTGAGCGGGAACTTCGTCTTGTCGTGAAAGGCGCGCTCGGCGGTCGCGTTGCGGATGATCTTCCAGCCCTCGACGGTGTGGCAGCTCTGGCAGCGGGCGCCGAACTTTCCGTCGTGGAAGTCCTTGTGACAGTCGAGGCACGCCTTGAACTCCAGCGGCTCGAACTTCATGAACGTCTCGGACACCGGAGCGGGGAAGACCCCCTTGGGCGTGGTCTCGTCCTTCAGCGCCGGGTGGCAGGCGTCACACTTCACCTTCTGGTGTCTGCCCCTCAGCGGGTAGTTGGTGTCGGCGTGGTTGAAGTCCGGCGCGGGCTTCCACTGCTTCGGGTCGTGACAGGCGCCGCAGTCGTCGCCTTCCTGCCCGCGGTGCTCGTCGAAGTGGCAGCCGCGGCACTCGCGCCCCACCCCGAGCATCGTGTTTCGCTCGGGGTTCTTCTCCAGCAGCTTGAGCACGACGGGGTTGAGGATCCGCTTCCGGGTGTGGCACTTGTCGCAGGCCTGTTCGGCGTGCTTCCCCTCGAGCGGCCAGGCGGCGCGGCTGTGATCGAAGCCCTTCTGCCCCTTCGACCCCCAGTCGATCATCGCGAAGCTCTTCCCGCGGTGATCAGGGTGGCACGACTCGCAGTTGCGCTTGTCGTTGGCGATGTGGCCGTGAAAGCCCAGCCCCTTCTCGACCCGCGGCTTCAGCTCGAGGTGGCAGCCGAGGCAGGTCGCCTGCGACAGCTGGCCGCCGGCGGGGTGGCACTGGGTGCACTGCGAGATCCCTTCGAGCCCCGCGTGGGGTTTGGCCAGATCTCCGGGAGAGAAGATGTCGGCGTGGGCGGCGGTCGCGACCAGGACGGTGAGGACCGCGACGTGCGTGCGGCTCAACTGAAGATCCACTTGTAGCCGAGGAAGAGCGAGACGCCGATGTGGGCGGTGATCATCACCACCAGCAGGATCGCCAGCACGACGTGGAACACCCGCCAGACCGAGAGCAGCCCGCGCAGCGCGGTGTAGAAGGTGACCTGGGTCTGCAGCTGGCGAAGCTCCTCGAACGAGGCGCGAAACTCGCGGAAGTGCGCGCCCGAGGGGAACTCGACCGCGAGGGTGCCGAGGGCGACCCGATCTCTGACGCTGCGAAACGGAGTCCCGAGCAGGTACTTGATCAGCGACTGTGACTCGGCCGGGACCACCGCGCGGTTGAGCACGTCCTTCGCCTTCGATCGCCAGCGAGACGGTGGTGGCGGTCGCGAGCACGTTGTTCGAGCGGAAGGTGGCGTGGAAGGCGATCACCAGCGGGCTCATGAAGCCGACGAACTGGTGGAAGGTCAGCCAGTTTCGAATCGAGCCCTTCCCCTTCATCACCGACCACCGCTTGCGCAGCGCGTAGATGAAGTTCGACATCATGAAGGCGGTGGCCACGATCCCCACCCCGTGGCCCCAGACCCCGGCCGGCTTGAGCGCGGCGTGGGCGGCGTCCTTCACCCGCTCGGCGGCGGACAGGGTGTAGTAGCTGTAGCCCTTGAGGGTGAGCAGGCCGACGATCGCCACTCCGATCACCAGCAGGATGGTGGCGAAGCGGCGCGAGGCGCGCTCGACCTCGTCCTTCTTCGCGCTGCCGCGGCGGGCCTTGGCGGCCAGCTCCTCGCCCTGCAGCCGCCGCATCCCGACCCCGCTCTTCTTCAGGAACTCGGTCGGCAGCTCGCCGCCGAGGCAGGCGATCACGAAGTCGTTCGACATCTTGCCGACCTTCCCGTCGTACTCGAGCCGGACCCACTCCCGGTTGACCTCCTTCACCGTCGAGGGCATCAGCGCGCGGATCCGCCCGGCGGTGACCAGCTCCTGGAACTTCCGGCGGTTCGCCTCGCGCCCGCGGCCGAACTTGTCCTGCCGGTAGCTCAAGGTCACTTTGGCGTCGGTCTCTTCGGCGATCTGAATCGCCGCCTCGAGCGCCGAGTCGCTGCCGCCCACCACCAGCACCTTGGCGCCGTCGTACTGCGTGGCGTCGACCAGCCGGTAGGTGACGTTGGGCAGCTCTTCCCCCGGGACGCCCAGGGTCCGCGGAGTGCCGCGCCGGCCGATCGCCAGCACCACCTTCTTCGCGCTGACGATTCCCTTGCTGGTGGTGACGAGGAACGCGCCGTCTTCGCCCGAGACGCCGGTGACGTTCACCCCTTCTTCGATCTTGAGGTCCGCCTTGGCGATCGCGTGCTTCCAGCCGGCGAGCAGCTGCTCCTTCGAGATCAGCTCCTTGCCGAAGCGGCCGACGAAGGGCAGCACCACCTTCTCGGTCATCACCACCTTCTGCCGGGGGTAGTGGGCGATGGTGCCGCCGATCGTCTCCCGCTCGAGCACCCGGAAGCTGACCCCCGCCTTCTTCAGCCCCAGCGCGGTGGCCAGCCCCGACGGGCCGGAGCCGACGATCGCCACGTCCACCTGGCCCTTGATCTTGCGCGAGCCGTGCAGCACTTCGCCCAGGTGGGTGGCCACCTGCAGCCCCTGGGTGAGCGCGTTCTTGATCAGCCCCATCCCGCCCAGCTCGCCGACGATGTGGAGGCCGGGGCGGTTGGTCTGGAAGTGCTCGTCGACCTCCGGCAGGTCGACTCCGCGCTCGCTGGTGCCGAACACCAGGGTGATCGCGTTCACCGGGCACTCGTTGGCGCACTTGCCGTGGCCGATGCAGGCCGAGGCGTCGATCAGCGCCGCCTTGCCGTCGACCACGCCGAGGATGTCGCCCTCGGGGCAGACCTTGAGGCAGGAGAGGCTGCCCATGCAGGTGTCGAGGTTGACCACCGGGTGGAGGCTGGCGGGCTGGTTGCGGCCTTCGGCCTTCGCGACGGCGAGGGCGGCGGTGTCCGCGGCTTCGCGGCGCGCGCGGGACCGCACCCACAGCACCGCCGCGATCAGGCCGATCAGAAACAGCGCCGCCAGGGCAATCACTTCGAAGTTCATGCGAGGTCAGACAGCGCAATGAGCGGCTGCGTCACTGGGTCGATCGAACGCTTCCGAAGCATGCCGCATTGCGCTCCTAGAACCGCCCCGCGACGCTGACCCCGGTGCCGCTGGCGACCACCACCGGCGCCTCGGAACCGCCAGCAACGAAGAGCACCACCCCCACCCCGAGCAGGCCGCCAGCGGTGGCCAGCAGGGTGTTGGCGATCACCGCCGAGTCCCGGGCGCGGCGATCGGCCGCCTCGGCCTGCCGCTGGGTGAGGCTGGTCAGCGCCCCGGTCGAGTCGCGGGTCGCGTTGGTGATCAGCCCGCGCGCCGAGCTGGAGGCGAAGCCGAAGTAGGCGCCGACTCCGGCGGCGACCACCGCCGCGCCGCCCAGGCCGATGCCCAGCGGCCGCACCCAGCCGGGAGTCTGCGCGGCGACCGGCACTTGCGCGGCCTGGATCGCGACCGGCGGGAGCGACGGGGGCGGCTCGGGCGGCGGAACCAGCGCGCTGTCGATCAGCGGCTGCTCCGGGGTGCCGAGGGTGATCAGCACCGCGTCCTTCTCGCCCAGCGCCTCGGCCCACCAGCGCACCTCGGTGGCCACGGCGGGCACCTGCGCCTTGCCCGCGGCGTCGAGGGTCAGGGTGGTCACCTTCTGCTGATCTGCCACCTGGGTGTGCAGGCGAATCTGCCGCACCAGCTTGAGCGCGTCGCGAGAGATGACCACCCCCACCGAAGCGACCTGGCCTCCCTCGAGCTTCAGCGGCTGGCGCCCGAGCGCGAGCGCACCGGCGCGCTCGACGATCTCCTTCGCTTCGTAGAACGGGGTGCGGACCCGGGGCGGATGATCTCCGGACAGCTTTCGTCCCGGGTCGAGGGTAAGCAGGGTGACGAACGAGGTCCGCGCCTTCGGGCCTTTGTTGAGGTTGCCCCAGACGATCCCCTGCAGCTCGAGAATCGCCAGCGTCGTCTCCCGATCGTTGCCGGGCACCGCGAGGGCGAGGTCGAGGGTGCGCAGCGCCGCCGCGTACTCGAAGTCGTCGGCCTGGGCCCGCGCCTCGTCGAGCTTCGGGTTGGTGGAAGGGGTGGCCGAGGCAGCTTGCAGCCAGAGCGCAGTGAAGGCGGCG